>JAHRAW010000107.1 GCA_020027415.1 Gammaproteobacteria bacterium | reverse complement strand
GGACAGCATGGCGGTCAATCTGGAAACCCCGTACATCTTGATTTACGACAAGAAGATTTCCAACATTCGCGACTTGTTGCCGATCTTGGAAGCGGTCGCCAAATCAAGCCGACCGTTGATGGTCATCGCCGAAGATGTGGAGGGGGAAGCGTTGGCGACCTTAGTGGTCAATAACATTCGCGGCATCGTCAAGGTTTGCGCGGTCAAAGCGCCCGGGTTCGGCGATCGGCGGAAAGCCATGCTCCAAGACATCGCGGTTTTGACCGGCGGGCAGGTGATCAGCGAAGAAGTCGGTATGAATCTGGAAAGCACCACGTTGAAAGATCTTGGGCAAGCCAAGCGCATCCAAGTATCCAAAGAGAACTCCACCATCATTGACGGCGCCGGTAGCCACACCGACATTGAAGCACGGGTCAACCAGATTCGTACGCAGATTGAGGAAGCCACCTCAGATTACGACCGCGAGAAAATGCAGGAACGTGTCGCCAAACTTGCCGGCGGCGTAGCGGTAATCAAGGTTGGCGCAGCCACCGAAGTGGAGATGAAAGAGAAAAAGGCGCGCGTGGAAGACGCGTTGCACGCCACCCGCGCCGCGGTGGAAGAGGGCGTTGTGCCGGGCGGAGGCACCGCGTTGGTGCGTTGCACGGCGAGTGTTGCGAAGGTTTCCGGAGATAACCCCGACCAAGACATGGGCGTCAAAATCGCGCTACGTTCGTTGCAAGAGCCGTTGCGCCAAATTGTCGCCAATGCGGGTGAGGATTCTTCGGTGATTCTCAACAAAGTGGCTGAAAATAAGGGCAACTTCGGCTACAACGCCGCGACCGGTGAATACGGCGATATGATCGCCATGGGGATTCTGGATCCCACCAAAGTGACGCGCGCCGCGTTGCAAAACGCCGCTTCCATCGCGGGTTTGCTGATTACCACCGGAGCGATGGTGGCTGAGATACCGGAAGAAAAACCGGCGCCGCCAATGCCCGATATGGGCGGCGGCATGGGTGGCATGGGCGGTATGATGTAACCTGCCGTTCATTCTCAGTGCTCTTAAAAACCCCGCTAATGCGGGGTTTTTTTAGGTCCGATGGAATCGGCGGTTGCGCGCGTGCGCATTGGGCTGGCGCCGGTGTAATATGCGTCGCCTATCAAGGATGATGATGCATGATGCGCCCCTCCATGGATGCCAACAACGCCACCAACACGGTTGGCTGGAACTCGCCCCACTTCGCCCTGCTGGCTTTTTGCGGCGGGGTCATTTCGCTGTGCTTTTTTGCCCAACTTCCGCCGTTGGCGTGGACCGGTTTTGCGGCGTTGATTCTGCTGCTGATTAGTTTGCGTTGGGCTTGTTGGCGCGCCGTTGCCGCGTTAGCGGTGGGGCTTTGCTGGGCGAATATCGCGGCAACGGCGAACTTGAACACCGCCCTGCCGCGCGCGTTGGAAAAACAGGATGTCGTAATTTCCGGGCAAGTTGTCGGCATTCCGAAGGTAACCGACCGCTATCAGCGGTTTGATTTCGCGGTGCAACAACTGCACTGGCAAGGAACCGCCTATCCGTCGCCCGGCAAGATCCGCTTGATGTGGTATCACGCGCAACCGCAAATCCGCTCCGGACAACGCTGGCGATTCACCGCGCGCCTCAAACAAGCCCGCGGCTATCAAAATCCCGGCGCCGGTTTTAACTACGAAACCTATTTGTTTCAGCATCGCCTGCGCGCCACCGGTTATGTGCGCGCCAAGTCGCCGCCGGTGTTGTTGGCAACGCGGCTGCGATGGCAGCCTTGGCGCGCAGTCGCGGTGTCAGTGGATATTTTTCGCCAGCGGGTTGCCGATTTTATTCGTACTACGCTGCATCCTAGCGAGCGGGCCGGGCTCATCGCCGCGTTGGTGGTCGGCAGCCGCAACGACATGCAAGCCGGCGATTGGGAGGTGCTGTTGGCTACCGGCACCATCCATTTGGTGGCCATCTCCGGGCTGCATATTGGGTTGGTGGCGGCGTTCATGTGGCTGCTGGGCGGTTGGGCGTGGCGCTTTGCCGGGCGCTTGCCATTGTTCATACCGGCGCCGACGGTCGGGGTGTTGGTTGGCTTGTTGGCGGGGCTTGCCTATGCGCTGTTGGCCGGCATGACCATTCCCACGCAACGCGCGGTATGCATGTTAGCGGTGGTTGCGGTGGCGTTGCTGTGTCAGCGGCGCGCGGTTAGCAGCGCAACTTTGTTAGTCGCGTTGGCGAGCGTGTTGGCGGTGGATCCGCTGGCGCCGTTAGCCGCTGGCTTGTGGCTCTCCTTCGGCGCGGTTGCGATTTTACTGTGGGGCGCCGCGCGCAGTTATGCAGCCCGTTTCACGGTCACTGCGCCATCCCTCTGCTGGGGAATCGGACGCCAACTGAAAATCTGGTCAAGCGTACAAATTGTGCTGTTTATCGGCATGCTGCCATTACTGTTGACGCTGTTTCAGCAGGTTTCACTGCTCGCTCCGTTCGCCAATTTAATTGCCATTCCAATACTCGGCATGATTACGGTGCCGCTTGCCTTGCTTGGGCTGACTTTGTATGCGCTCGGCTTGGAACTCGCCGCCGGGTGGGCTTTTCAAGGCTCATTATTCGTGTTGGAGGTGTTGTGGGTGCTGCTTGAATGGCTGGCGGCGTTGCCCGGCTCGGTGTGGCGGCAGGCGTCGCCGCCGCTGTGGTCGTTGCCGTTGGCGGCGGTCGGCGTGCTGTTGTTATTGAGCGGCAAAGCGTTGCCGGCGCGGAGCAGCGGGCTGCTGTGGTTGTTGCCATTATTTTCCACTCCGCCCACCGCGCTCAGCGACGGCGAATTCAAATACAGCATGTTGGAAGTCGGGCATGGGCTGGCGTCGGTGGTGCAAACCGCCAACCATGTGTTGGTGTACGACGCCGGTCCGCGCTTCGCAAGCGGCTTGGATGCGGGCGCCATGGTGGTGGCGCCATTTTTGCAACAATTAGGCGTGCATGAGGTGGATGTGCTAATGGTCAGCCATGGCGACAACGACCACCTCGGCGGGCATCGCGCGCTGTTGGAACGATTTACGGTCGCGCGCATGCTCACCAGTAAGCCGAGCCAACTGCCCGCGGAACGCAGCGGCGCGACCGCAAATCCGGCCGCGCAAAAATGCCTAGCCGGTCAAAACTGGGTGTGGGATGCGGTGCGGTTTGAAGTGCTGTCGCCGGCGACCGAATTTAGCAACGACAACGATGCCTCGTGCGTGCTTAAAGTCAGTTCTGAGTTTGGCTCGCTGTTGCTCACCGGCGACATCGGCAAAGCCGCAGAAAGGTGGTTGGTTGAAGCCGGGCTGGAGCTGAGCGTGGACATCTTGCAAGTTCCGCATCACGGCAGTAAAACTTCTTCCACCGAGAATTTTCTGCGCCACACACGACCAAGCATGGCGTTGGCGAGCGTCGGCTATTTGAATCGTTATGCGCATCCGCATGCAATCGTGCGCGAACGTTATGCGCGTCATCGCATCCCGTTATATCGCACCGCCGAAGAGGGCGCGATGACGGTGCATTTTTCCACCGCCGGCATTCACGTGCATGGCGAGCGCGCCGCCCGCCAAAAATACTGGTTGCAATCGGCGAAACAATTAACTCAACAAGGCAGCAAAACAAACGCGCAGAGCAATGCCCGGCAACCAATTTTGAGTCGCTTTCATTTGAATCGCCCGCGCGCCGCGAACCAAGCAAGCCATCCGCACGCGTCGACGTTTTCAGCGCGCCGTTAAATTTTGCCGGACTGCAATTCGCGCACGCCTTGCGCCACATTGACTTTCCACAACAGCGCGCCGCCCAGCACGAACAGCAAGAGTAACGGGAGCATGCCATCGCGCGCCTGCGCGCGACCCAGCACCAAGGGCGTCAGCGCAATCAATAGCGGACCGAGTATCGCCGCGAACTTGCCGACCATATTAAAAAACCCGAAAAATTCAGCGCTGCGGGCGGGCGGCACGAGGCGGGCGTACAGCGAGCGACTGAGACTTTGCACGCCGCCCTGCACCAAGCCGATGGCAATCGCCAACCCGTAAAAATCAGCGGCCGAATGGAGGTAACGCCACGCGTAGATAATCACCGCCAGATACACGCACAGCCCAAGCAAGATGCCGCGCCGCGCGCCGATTTTTTTGCCGACAACGCCGAACAACAACGCCGCCGGAAACGCCACAAACTGGGTCAGGAGCAGCGCGGTGATTAAACTTTGCGCCGGCAAGCCGAGAATGCGGTCGCCGAAAAACACCGCCACCTTGATGACGGTGTTCACGCCGTCAATATACAACCAGTAGGCGACCAAAAATAACAGCAGCGTCTTCATCCGCCGCACTTGTTTGCAGGTTTGCCATAGTTGCGAAAGACTTTGCTGCATCACTTGGCTGAGCGGGGCGCGGTCGGGGCGCGGTCGGGGCGCCGTTTTGCGCGCGGTCCATAACAACGGCAGGCTAAACACGCCCCACCATACCGCCACGCTAACAAAGGCGGCGGATACCGCCGCCGCCGCATCGGCAAAGCCGAACCAACTGGGATAGGTCGCCATCAGTACATTGACCGCAAACAGCGCGCCGCCGCCGACATACCCAAACGCATAGCCGAGCGCGGAAACCAAGTCATACTCGGTTTCGTCGGCCACCTCCATCAGCATGGAGTCGTAGAAGATATTGGCGCCGGAAAAACCGATGCCGCCGAATCCATACAACAACAGCCCCACCCACCACAGCCCGGCGTGCACCCAAGCCAGCGCGGCGCTCATTAGCATGCCGAGCATGGCAAAACCAGCGAGGAATTTTCTACGGCTGCCGCGGCGATCTGAAATTGCCCCTAACAGCGGCGCGGCGATGGCAATCAGCGCGCTTGACCCCGCCAAGGTAACATTGAACCAAAACTGCGCATCCAGCGCGTCTAAATCGGCGGTTAGCGCGCTGTAATAAATCGGGAAAAACCCCGCCATGACTGTGGTCGCAAAAGCCGAGTTGGCGCAATCGTAGAGCGCCCAACTTAGCACTGGACGATGCAGCAAAATTGAAGGTCGGCGGGGCAATTGGTTTTTCCGGTGAATGATTCAAGCCTCAGCCAACATCCATCCTCAGCGGCAATCCGTCCAACGCGCTTACCAAGTAATCCCACACATATTCGGTGAAACTCCAGCGCACTTGCATATGAAAGCGCGGCGCGGCGGCGGGTTTGTAGAGCAATACGCTCGCGTTGCCAAAACGCGACTGCGCGCATTGTTGGGGCTTGAAGACGCGTTGGTGCAAGTCCAGCGGGCAACCGCGCGCCAGCGCCGCAATCGCGTGTTCGCCTTGCACTTCAAGCACGCTGTAATAATCGGTCACTTCGGTCGCTGCGTGATGCAACGGCGCCAGATGCTTTCGCAGATTCTCCAACAACGTTTCAGTGCGTTCAAGTTCGCAGTGCAACAACCATTCATTCGGACCCAGGCAGAAAATCAGCGTTGCATCGCCGTTCGCGGTGCGGTTTACCGGCTGCGGCAATGAAATGTCGGCGCCTGAGGCGCCTGAGGCGCCTAAGGCGGCGCGCGCCGCTTCCAAAAACTGCGGGTTATGCGCCTCGCCGCGCAGATTAATTTTTCCGCACCATGGCAGCAGGCGCAGTTTGCTGTCACCCTCCCAGGACAAGGGCGAGGACGCGCGCGCTTGCGCCGGCGCGGTCGCTTGGGCGGCGGCACTATGGTGTGGCACCGAGTGATTGCTTTCAGCCACGCGCGCGTTCTCCGTTGGGGTCAAAAAATACGCTGTCGGTAATGCGCGCCCAGTGGCTGGCGCCGTCCATCATGGCGACCGCGACGCGCTCTCCTTTGCGCTGCAAGCCATCCACCACCAACGCCAAGGCGATAGAGCGACCAAGCACTGGGCTTAAGTAACTGGATGAAACATGCCCCAACATTTTCATCGGCGGTTTATGTTGCAACTTTGCCACCACATGCGCGCCTTCCGGCAGCACAAAATTCGGCTCTTCGCTCAACAGCCCAACCAATTGTTTTCTGCCTTTGCGCGCCGTGTCGCTGCGCGATAACGAACGTTTGCCGACAAAATCAGGTTTGCTCTTGGAGATGAGGGCGTGCATGCCTAAATCCAGCGGCGTGACCGTGCCATCGGTGTCCTGCCCAACGATGATGAAGCCTTTTTCGGCGCGCAAAACATGCATCGCTTCGGTGCCGTACGGGCAGATGCCGTATTTCTCCCCGGCTTGCATCAACATTTCCCACATGGCAAGCCCGAATCGCGCCGGCACATTGATTTCAAAAGCGAGTTCGCCGGTGAAACTGATCCTAAACACCCGCGCCGCAATGCCGCCAAGCGTGCAACGCTGCATGGACATAAACGGAAACGCTTGCGCATCCACCGGTTGCTCGCATAATTCGGCTAACAGCGCGCGGCTGTTGGGTCCGTTGATGGAGGCCACCGCCCATTGTTCGGTAACGCTGGTGCAATAGGCGCGGCATTCGGGCCATTCGGTTTGTAGCCATTCTTCCAGCCAGTTCAGCACCCGCGCGGCGCCGCCAGTGGTGGTGGTCATGTGATAGTGGTTTTCGCCGAGGCGCGTGGTAACGCCGTCATCAAACACCATGCCATGCTCATTGAGCATCAAGCCATACCGACAACGCCCCACCGGCAATTTATTCCAAGCATTGGTGTACACCATGTTAAGCAGTTTGGCGGCGTCGGCACCGCATAGGTCAATTTTGCCGAGCGTGGACGCATCCAGTATGCCGATCGCGTTGCGCGTCGCGCGGCACTCGCGTTGCACCGCGACGTGCGTGCTCTCCCCAGCGGTCGGATAACAAAACGGGCGCTTCCAATCGCCAACATCTTCATACACCGCGCCATGCCGGTGATGCCATGCATGCATCGGCGTGCTGCGTTGTTGCAGGAATAGTTCGCGGCGTTCATGACCGACGATGGCGCCGAAGGTAAGCGGTGTATACGGGGGGCGGAAAGTGGTGACGCCTAACTGGGCGATGCCAACGCCTTGCAATCGGGACAGCGCCGCCAACGCATTGAGGTTGGAAGTTTTGCCTTGCTCGGTTCCCATGCCGGTGGTGGTGTAACGCTTGAGATGTTCAACCGAGTCAAAACCTTCGCGCACCGCCAGTTCAATATCGGCGATGGTGGAATCATTTTGCAATTCATGGAAATGTTTTTTGGCGCCCCTGCCAATGGGATGCTCGCATGGCAGAACCCACAGCGGGCGCATGGCTGCGTATTGCGGTTCCGCCACCGCAAATGCGGCGGTCGGCGGCTCTCGTTCCACGGCCAAGCCGGCTGCGGTCGCCGCCGCTGCGCCGGCTTGGCTGCCCTCGGTCAGGCATGCCGCCAACCCATAGGTACCGCGGCACGCGCCGGCGCAAATCATTTGATTGGTGGTGGCAAGGTTGGGCGGCGACTTATGCTCGGCGGCGGGGACGAACGCCTGCACCGCATCGCTGAATTCAAGTTTGCCGCGCGCTTGGCTATACAAATGCACCGCCGGCATCCAACCTCCGGACACGGCAATGAGGTCGCAGGGCAGCATTCGGCGCGCGCTGGGTTCGCTATCTGTTTGCGCCGGCACCTGCACTGCCTCGCCATCCGGCGACAGTGCCATCACTTGCACCTGCGTGATGGTTGCGCGCCGCCGCCGGTACTCCACGGCGGTAATACTGCTATTGGCATGAATGCGTAGCCCCAAGGCGCGCGCGCGCGCAACTAGTTCACCGTCGGCGGTGCGGCGCACATCCACAATCTCCACCTCAGCGCCGGCGCGCGCCGCATCCAGCGCGGTATGGTAGGCGCTGTCGTTGTTGGTGAGCACCACGATGCGGGTTCCGGGCAGCACCCCGAAGCGGTGGATATACACGCGCACGGCGTTGGCTAACATCACCCCGGGGCGGTCGTTGTCGGCGAATACCAGCGGTCGTTCAATACTGCCGGTGGCTAACACCACTTGCTGCGCGCGGATTTTCCACAGGCGTTCCTTAGGCGCGGCATCGTTTTTATGAGGACCGAAATGTTCGCTCACGCGTTGGTTGGCGACTAAAAAATTGTAATCGTAGTAACCGGTCACAGTGGTGCGCGGCAGCACCGTTACTTCATCCATTTTGCGCAATTCAGCCAACCGTTCGGCGACCCACTGGTCGGCGGCCACCCCGGAGATTTGGACTGGGTCACCGAGCAGATAACCGCCGAATTCGCTTTTTTCATCCGCCAATATCACCCGCGCGCCGCTGGCGGCGGCGGTGCATGCCGCTTGCAAGCCGGTCGGTCCGCCGCCCACCACCAACACATCGCAATGCGCGTGCGTTTTATCGTAGCGATGCGGGTCGGGCGCGTTCGGCGCGCGTCCGAGACCGGCCGCTTTGCGGATGAATTTTTCGTAGGTCATCCACAGCGATTGAGGCCACATGAAAGTTTTGTAGTAGAAACCGGCCGGCAGGATGCGCGCCGCCCATGAACTCAGCGCGCCGAGATCAAAGGTGACCGAGGGCCAGCAGTTTTGGCTATGCGCCACCAAGCCTTCGTATAGTTCAATTTCCGTGGCGCGCCGATTGGGTTCGGTGTACGCGCCTTGCTCCAGTTGCACCAGCGCATTCGGCTCCTCACAACCAGCCGAAAAGATGCCGCGCGGGCGGTGATATTTGAAACTTCGCGCGACCACTTTAACGCCGTTGGCGAGCAACGCCGAAGCCAGCGTGTCGCCCGGATGCCCGGCGTATTTTTTGTCGTCATACCAAAAGTGGATAACTTTTTCGCGCTGCAGGCGACCGCCGCGCGCCAGTCGCAGTCGGTTCACTTGCCGCATGGCTCGCTCTCAAACTCTTGTCTATCGGGCGGCGGCTGCTCGGGCGGGTAGGTGATATGAAGCCGGTCGCTGCGGGTATCGCGAATCGCATTGAACCATCGGCGGCAACCGTGGCTGTGCCTCCAGCGTTCGTAGTGCAGACCTTTGGCATTGGTGCGAAAGAACACATAATCGCCCCATTGCGGTTCGCTCAGTTGTTGCGGGTCTTGCGCGCGTTTGAGATGCGCCTCGCCGTGATAACTGAACTCGGTTTGGTCGCGGTTGCCGCACCACGGGCATTGGATTAACAACATGCTTGGCGACTCGGGTGAGCGGTGGGCGGTTAGTGTGCGACCGCGGCGGCGGCGCCTTCATCAATCAGCGCGCCGCTGTTAAAGCGATTAATGGAAAAGGCTTCGGCAAGCGGATGCATGACGCCGCGCGCGATGGAGTGGGCGAAGACATGCCCCGAGCCCGGCGTGGCTTTGAAGCCGCCGGTTCCCCAGCCGCAGTTGAACCATAAATTTTTCACCGGCGTGGGCGAAATCAGCGGCGAACGGTCCACCGTTACATCCACCGTGCCGCCCCACTGCCGCAGCATTTTCAGCCGGGAAAAAATCGGGTATAACTCCAGCACCGGACTCACGGTATGTTCAATGTTGTCAAAACTGCCGCGCTGAGAATACGAATTATAGGCATCGGAGCCGGCGCCGATGACCAGTTCGCCTTTATCCGATTGGCTGATATAGGCATGCACGCTGCCGGACATCACCACGCAATTAAGCACCGGCTTAATCGGCTCGGAAACCAACGCTTGCAACGGCACCGATTCAAGCGGCAACCGAAAGCCCGCCAACGCCGCTAACACGCCGCAGTGCCCAGCCACCACGCAGCCGACTTTGCGCGCGCCAATCCGCCCGCGGGTGGTCTCCACGCCGACCACTTGGTTATGTTCAATGGTGAAGCCGGTGACTTCGCAGTTTTGAATAATATCCACGCCGAGGCGGTCGGCGGCGCGGGCGTATCCCCATGCCACCGCGTCATGGCGGGCGGTGCCGCCGCGCCGTTGCAACAGCGCGCCTAAAATCGGATAACGACCGTTGAGGTTGATGAACGGCACCATTTTTTTCACTGCGGCCGGGCTGACAAATTCGGAATCAATGCCGTTCAAGTAAATGGCGGCGCCGCGGCGACCGATTTCTTGCAGGTCGTGGATGCTGTGGGCGAGGTGCAACAAGCCGCGCTGCGAGAACATTACATTGTAGTTTAGTTCGCGGCTCAAGTTTTCCCATAACTTCATCGCATGTTCATATAAGCCGGCGGATTCGTCCCACAAATAGTTGGAGCGTACGATGGTGGTGTTGCGTCCGGTGTTGCCGCCGCCCAACCAACCCTTTTCTAACACCGCAACATTAGCGATGCCGCATTCTTTGGCGAGGTAGTAGGCGGTCGCCAAGCCATGCCCGCCGCCGCCGATAATGACCACCTCATACGCCTTTTTCGGCTGCGGGCTGCGCCACGCCCGGGACCAGTTTTGGTGATAACTGACGGCGTTGCGGAGCAGGCTAAAAATGGAATAACGAGGCATGATGTTAGATGATCTTAGGCGGGTATTTGTGGATGAGGCTCGGTTTGCCGAGTTCAGGGGGCGGTGCGTTGGCTGTGTGGCGGTTGAGTATTAGGCGTTAGGCGCAACGAATGCAAGCCGCCGCCCTCACCTTGAATGCACTGGATTATAGCGCAAAGCCCAGCCTTTATCGGTGGCGGTGGCGGCAGTAGCGGCAACGCCAACGGCGGCGGAGCAGGCAAGAAATTGCAACCCCGCGCGCCTCAAAATTCCATCCCCTGCGCCGCCAAAATACCCTGTTCAAACGCATGCTTAATGTTGCCCATCTCGGTGACCGTGTCGGCGACTTCAATCAGCGGTTGCGGCGCATCGCGCCCGGTCATAATCAAGTGCAGCCAATCTGGTTTTTGAGTGCGCACGAAGTCGGCGATTTGTTCGCCGGGAATCCACCCATAACTGCTGCAGTAATTAATTTCGTCCAACATCACCAAATCAAATTGCTCGGATAAAATTTTTTGCTGACTGAATTGCCAAATGGCGCGACTGGTGGCGATATCTTGCTGCGGATTTTTGGTGTCCCAAGTGAAGCCGTCGCCCATGACATGCCATTCAATGTTGCTGAATTTTTCCGCAGCGCGTTGCTCGCCGGTTTTCCATTTGCCTTTGATGTATTGAATCACGCACACATTCAAGCCCCAGCCAGTGGCGCGGAAAACCACGCCGAATCCACTGGATGATTTGCCTTTGCCGTCGCCGGTGTGCAATAAGGTGATGCCGCGGCGGCGGTCGCGTGATTTCATGGGGCTCAGGAAAGGGAAAAGGGAACGGGTGTTTTCTGCGTGCTGTTTTTGTTTGTTGCGATGGACCGAGGATTGCGAGTTGCCGCTTAAAATAATCCGCGGTCGCTCATGGAAACGAAATCGCCGTCGCCGATGACTAAATGATCCAACAATCTCACTTCCACTAAACTGAGCGCATTCTTTAAGCGCTTGGTCAAGGAGGCGTCGGCGTGGCTCGGTTCGGCGATGCCGGACGGATGATTGTGGGCGACGATCACCGCCGCCGCGTTATGCCCTAAGGCGTCCTTGACTACTTCTCTGGGATGCACCGTGGCGCCGCTCAAGGTGCCGTGAAACAATTCGTCATAATGTAGCACATGATGACGGTTGTCGAGATAGACGATGGCGAACACTTCGCGCGGACGGTCGCGCAGTTGGTGAATTAAAAAGTCAGCCGCTTGCTTCGGGTTGGTGAGCGGACCTTCGCGTTTTAGTTTCTGCGCGAGATAGCGTTTGCCTAATTCCAACGCCGCTTGCAACTGCGCGCATTTGGCTGGACCCAAGCCCGATAGGCGGGCCAGGTCTTGCGATTTCGCATTGAGGATTTGCCGCAAGCCGCCGTATTGTTGCAGCAGTTCGCGCCCTAAATCAACCGCCGATTTGCCTTTGACGCCGGTGCGCAAAAAGATCGCCAACAATTCCGCATCGGATAACGACGCGGCGCCGCGATTGATTAATTTTTCGCGAGGTCTTTCGTCCGTGGGCCATTGTCGAATGGGTTGTTGAATTGCCATATTCATTCTCCTTAATGGATTCCATGCAATTGGGCTACACTTTACCCATGAGTTGGCATGAAAACAAGCGCATTGTGGTGGGTGTCAGCGGCGGCATTGCGGCTTATAAAAGCCCGACTTTGGTGCGGCGGTTGGTGCAACGCGGCTGTCAAGTGCGGGTGGTGATGTCGCGCGCGGCGACCGAATTCATCACGCCGCTGACCATGCAGGCGGTCAGCGGGCATCCAGTGCATCAACATTTGTTAGCCGCCGAAGCCGAAGCCGGCATGGGGCATATTGAACTGGCGCGGTGGGCGGAACAGATCATCATCGCCCCGGCCACCGCCAACTGCCTTGCCAACCTAGCGCAAGGGCGCAGCGATGATTTGTTGTCCGCAGTGGTGTTGGCGAGCGCCGCCGAAGTGGTGGTGGCGCCGGCTATGAATCAACAGATGTGGCAACACCCGGCGACGCAGCGCAACCTGACTGCCTTGGCGGATAACGGCGTGCGCGTGCTGGCGCCGATGGCGGGAGCGCAGGCTTGCGGCGAAACTGGACCGGGGCGGATGCTGGAGCCGGAGGATATCGCCACTTTATTGGTCGGCGCCGCGCCGCCGCGGTTGTTGGCTGGCGTCGCCGCGCTGATTACCGCCGGTCCGACTTGGGAAGCGCTGGACCCAGTGCGCGGTCTCACCAATCGCAGTTCCGGCAAAATGGGGTATGCGATGGCGATGGCGGCGCGCGATTTTGGCGCGCAGGTTACTTTGATTAGCGGTCCCGTCAGCCTGGAAACGCCGCGCCGGGTGAAGCGCATTGATGTCAGTTCGGCGCGCCAAATGTTAGAGGCGGTGTCCGCTTACGCGTCGCAGTCGCAGTGGTTTATCGCGGTGGCGGCGGTCGCCGACTATCGCCCGGCCACGGTCGCCGCGCATAAAATCAAAAAACCCGCCGCCACCGCCGCCGCCGCCAAAGCAAGTCAGCGCATGAGCCTTGAACTGGTCAAGAATCCGGATATTTTAGCCGCCGTGGCGAGCCTGCGGAAGGCTCCATTCAGCATCGGTTTCGCCGCTGAAACCGAACACACGCTTGCCAACGCGCGGCAAAAATTAATGAACAAAGGCGTGGATATGATTGCCGCCAATTATGTTGGCGAACGCGCAGCGAAGGCGACCGATAGCGGTGCGCATGTTTTCGGCGGCGATGAAAACGCGGTGACGCTGCTGTATAAAAGTGAGCGCGGCGGTCGGGCTGAGCCGGCGATTCAGCAAGTGGCGTTGGCAAAGACGGATAAATATCAACTTGCGGTGCAGATTATTGAACATGGAGCGCCGTTGTTCGCGCGCAAGGCAAAGGCGGTCAAATCCGCCGCCAAGTAGGCTATTTTTGGGTCGTCACACTGCAATTTTAAGAACAATAATATTTTTATTACCCAACCCAGAACCACAAGCGCCATGAAAAATATTCTCAACATTGAGGTAAAAATTCTTGACCCGCGCCTCGGCACAGATTTTCAATTTCCGCAATATAGTACCGCCGGCGCCGCGGGGTTGGATCTTCGCGCGTGCTTGGCTGCGCCGCTGACCTTGCAAGCCGGGCAAACCGAATTGATTCCCAGCGGAATCGCCATCCATATTGCCGCGCCGAATTACGCGGCGATACTGTTGCCGCGCTCCGGCTTGGGGCATAAACACGGCATCGTGCTTGGCAACTTGACCGGGCTGATTGACGCCGATTATCAAGGGCAAGTGTTCATTTCCTGCTGGAATCGCGCCGCGCTTGATTTCACCATCTCCCCCGGCGACCGCATCGCGCAAATGGTCATCGTGCCGGTGGCGCATGCCGAGTTTCGCGTGGTCAACGCCTTCCAACAGAGCGAACGCGCCGAGGGAGGGTTTGGTTCCACCGGTAGCATCTAAAATTCACCGCGTTCAGATTGAACGCTAAGCGCTAAACAGTTACTTAGCGATGGTTTGCCGATGAATGAGAAATTGCCGAACGAACGTCTGCAAGGGTTGCCGCCGATTGCGGCTGCGGATGCGCGAGTGTTGATTCTGGGTTCGTTTCCAAGCGAGGCATCGTTGCGCGCGCAGCAGTATTACGCGCATCCGCGAAATCAGTTCTGGCATATCATGCAATGCTTGTTCGGCATGGCGCGGAGCGAGCCGTATGCGCAGCGTTGCCGACAACTGGTTGCGCATCAAATTGCGCTTTGGGATGTGATTAAGCAGTGCCAAAGACAAGGCAGTTTGGATCGTAAAATTCGCCACCCGCAGGGGCATGATTTTGCCGAGTTTTACGCCCAGCATCCACAAATCATGGCGCTGTTTTGGAATGGCGCCGCCGCTGAACAACAGTATCGCGCGTTAGTCGGCTTGGCAAATAAGCCGCTGGGCGGCGACTCCTTCACCGCGGTTAGATTGCCGTCCAGCAGCCCGGCGCACGCGACTTTATCCTTGCGCGGCAAAGTTCAGCAATGGCAAGTGTTGCGCGACACGTGGGCGGCAGGAGCGAAAAATTGTGCACGTTGATGGCACGCAACGATCCGTACCCGTACGACGCTTGCGTTGGCAACGCATGCCTTCTCGTTAAAATCGGCGCGAAGTTCCCGCTGGCTATAATCGCCGCAGCGAGGCAACGGCGGCGACCAGCGCAAACAACGCCGCGCCGACCACGACCATAGACGGCCCCGTCGGCGTATCCAACAGCAACGACATACCCAGCCCGCCGCTCACCGCCAGCATACCAAACAGCGTCGCCAACGCCGCCATGACTTCCGGCGAACGGGCGAAATATCTCGCGCTTGCCGCCGGAATAATCAGCAACGATACGATCAATAAAATGCCGACCACTTGCATGGATACCGCCACCACCAGACTCAGCAACAGCAAGAAAACGGCGCGCGTGCGGCGTTCGTTGACGCCATCCACCAGCGCAAGGTCGCGCTGAATGATGAGCGAGAGCAACGGTCGCCAGATTTTCGCCAACGCCAAGTATGCGCCCAACCCGCCGAGGTAAATCCACAAGATATCCACGCGAGTGATGGCGAGGATGTCGCCGAATAGGTAGGCGAGCAAGTCAAGGCGCACGCCCGGCAAGATGCTCAACAGCACCAACCCAAGCGCGAGCGAGCCGTGCGCGAGAATGCCAAGCACGGTGTCGGAGCTGAGCAAGCCGCGCTTGCGCGTCAACGCTAACAGCATGGAGACCGCCAGCGACACCAGCAAAATCGCCAGTTGTAAATTGAGGTGAAAAAACAGCCCCAGCACCACTCCCAACAAAGCGGCGTGGGATAGCGCGGCGCCGAAATACGCCATCCGTTGCCACACCACCAGACAGCCCAGCGGAGCGCAAAGAATCGCCACGCCGATACCGCCCAATAGCGCGCGCACCACAAAATCATCCAGGCTCATACTCCGCGCGGTTCCGCCTCGTGCGGTGGGTTGCCGGGCGGCGACGGCTGAATGTCGCCATGCAAGCCGTGTTCATGGTCGTGGTGATGATGATAAATCGCCAATTCCGCAGCGGTTCGCTGACCGAACAGCGCCACGAATTCGGGGTGTTGGCGCACATCTTGCGGCGGCCCGCTGCAACACAAATGTCGGTTGAGGCAAAACACGCGGTCGGTGGCAGCCATCACCATATACAAGTCATGCGACACCAACAAAATGCCGCATCGGCGTTGCTCGCGGATGGTTTGCAACAGTCGGTATAACTCGGCTTGCCCGTTGATGTCCATGCCGGCGCTGGGTTCATCCATAATCAGCAAATCCGGATGATGCAACAGCGCGCGCGCCAGCAACACGCGCCGCATTTCGCCGCCCGATAGCGTGTGCAATGCCGCATCGCGCAATTGATGCGCGCCGGCTTGGGCAAGCGCATGCTCAAGTTCAAGTTCAAGCGAGGCTGGCGGATGACGAGGCGTTAATTTAAGAAAGCGTTGCACGGTGAGCGGCAAGGTTTGCTCCAACTCCATTTTTTGTGGAACATATCCGATGCGCAAGCCGGCGCGTCGCTGCACCAAGCCGCGGTTCGGCGTGCATAAATTCAAGGCGATTTTTACCACGCTGCTTTTGCCGGCGCCGTTGGGTCCGATTAGCGTGACGATTTCACCGGCGCAAACTGAAAGATTAATATCTTGCAGGATGATTTTACCGGCGCGCGCGAAGTGGATTTTCTCCAGGCTAAGCAATACCGCGCCGCGCGCAAAATTAGTTTGGGGGTGGGGTTCGTTCATGCGAGGCATAACGCGCTTGCGGTAACGATGCAGTTAGCAATGAAGGCGGCGAATGGAAATGCGGCTGCCGAAAGGGTCGGCGCTGACCGCGCTGGTTGGTTCGCAGGCTTCTGTTACACTACCACATTATTTTTTATTGGGCGTCTTTGCAGTGTTTCATTTAATGGCTTAGTGGTTTAGTCGCTTAGTGACTTTTGAATACCTTGCCTTGATAAACAATCATCAACCCATCGCTTGCGTCCGCCTTTTGCTGAGGTGGGCAATACTACTGATGGCGGCGCAACCGTACGCCGCCTTCCCATCCGAGCGCGCGCCCGCGCCCACACTCGCTACGCCGCAAGTATTGGTTTCAGTATTGCCGGTGCACGCGTTGGTAGCCGCGCTGATGCGCGATATTGGCGAACCCCAATTGCTGGCCGCGGCTGGCCAGTCTCCGCATATTCGTTCCTTAAAACCATCCCAAGTTCAACGGCTACAAAGCGCCGATTTAATCGTCTGGGTTGGTCCTCAGTTGGAGCCATCGTTGGGCAAAATCATCCGCCAACGCCGCACCGCGCCGCGCCTGCTCACTTTAATGGAACACCCCGAAATTGCGCGGTTGCCGATACGCGGTAACCGCGTATCGCGCCAGGCGCATGCCACCAAGCATGAAATTGAGGCGGCGCCGGAGACAGTGCAAGAGGCAGGGTATGACCCGCATTTATGGCTGTCGTTCGCCAATGCTAAGGCGATTGTGCGAATCGTGGCGCGTGAACTGGCGCACCTGGACGCGGCAAATCGCGACCGCTATGCAACCAACGCCGAGCATCTTGTGGCGCGCTTAGAACAATTTCAACAATCGTTGCGCGCGCGTTTGCGCGCCGTGACCGATTCTCCCTATGTAGTTTTCCACGATGCGTACCGCTATTTTGAAGAGGAATTCGGCTTACGCGCGCTGGCGGCGGTGACCACCCACCCCGACCGACCGCCCGGCGCCAAACGAATTCGGCGCATCAAACACCTCATCCAAACGCAAAATGTGCGCTGCGTTTTCAGCGAACCGCAGTTCATGCCCAAGTTGGTGGATGCGTTAGTTGCGGGCAGCCGCGCGCAGACCGCCACCCTGGACCCGTTAGGCGTTGCCTTGCAGCCGGGACCGGAAGCGTGGTTTCAACTACTCCAAGATCTTGCCGATTCATTTGTCAATTGCTTGTGACATTGCCGCTTATGTTGGTTACATTGCCGCGCAATCTACCCATAGTGCAGCAAAATAAACCTTGACAAGACGAATAATTAGGTTATATTCCATCGTAATCTACTGCCTAGTGCAGCAAAATAAACCTTGACAAGAT
>JAHRAW010000095.1 GCA_020027415.1 Gammaproteobacteria bacterium | reverse complement strand
TCTTTACTGGTGGCATCTGTGGCAATTTTGTTGAGCGTATCACTGTCAAGTTTTTCTAATTCAGCGGCATATATAATCCCGAACAAACGAACCATCATGCTTTGCTCCCGGGTAGCGGCGCCCCCTTCATACATGTTCTTCATCTTGTTTATCAATTCAGCAATCGTCATTTGAATACCTCGCTATCATGTTAATAGAATGAAAAGTGGATGTTATCACATCACTCATCGCCGATACTTGGCAAAAAAAATCATTTTGAAAGGTTGTAATTACCGTAAATTCCCTCTGCAGAAAACCCACCCACCTCCATGCACTACGACCCCAGATTCCCTTCCATCGCCGACCTCAAACGCCGCGCTCAGAAGCGCATGCCGAAATTTGCATTTGATTATGCAGACGGCGGAATTGATGAGGAGCATGGCAAACGGCGCAATCGCGCGGCTTGGCAGGCAGTGATTCTGACGCCGCGCTACTTGCGCGATGTGTCGCATACCGACTTGCGCGCGCGCCTGTTTGCGCATGATTATTCGCTGCCTTTTGGAGTCGCGCCCATCGGGTTGGGTAATATGCTGTGGCCCCGCGCGGAGCGGGCGTTGGCGCGCGCCGCGCAGCAAGCCAATATCCCTTATGTGCTCAGCACCTTCAGCACCACCGAACTGGAAACCATCGCGCAGGTTGCGCCGGATGTCTGCTGGTTTCAGTTGTATGTGCCGCAGCAGGTTGCGGTCATGCAAGATTTACTCAGGCGGGTGAAGCGGGCCGGCTATCGGGTGTTGGTGGTGACGATAGATATTCCAGTGGGCGCCAAGCGCAACCGCGAACTGAAGAACGGATTGAAACTGCCGTTCAGCGTTACCCCGATGATGGTGTGGCAATGCATGTTGCACCCGACTTGGAGTTTGCACACTTTCACTGCGACGGCGGGCAGCCCGGACTTCGTCAATATCGCCGCTTATCGGACGCGCGCCGACCAAGGTCTGGCGCAGTTCATCACCGACTTTACCATGCACGGAGTAACGCGCGAACGCTTGGCGATGATACGCAAATTGTGGGATGGTCCGCTGGTGATAAAAGGCGTGCAGCACATACGAGACATGCAGACCGCGCTAAAAATTGGCGTGGACGGAATCATCATCTCCAACCATGGCGGGCGACAACTGGATGCGGCGCCGACTTCGGCGCATAGTTTGCGCGCGGCGGCGGAAATCGGCGCGCAAACGACCGTCATGGTGGACAGCGGGCTGCGCACCGGGCTGGATATCGTGCGCGCCAAAGCGTTGGGAGCGCAGCTGGCGTTTTGCGGGCGCTCCTTTTTATGGGGCGTCGGCGCATTGGGGGCGCGCGGCGCGCAGCAAGTGGCGCATATCCTGCACGATGAAGTGGAGCGCACCTTGAAGCAGTTGGGGTGCGATACTTTTGCGCGGATGGATCAGAGTTGGCTGGAGGCGTGAACTTGCTACGTTGCCGTTGCCTGCGGCGGCTTTGCCGGCTGAGTGGGCTGGCGACGGCGAAATTGTTGGATTTGTTCGCAGAAACCTTCGGCGGCGGTCGCCGCGGCGGCGGCAAAATCTCGCCCATTGCCGGCATAAAGAATGGCGCGGGAGACATTGATAAGCAAGCCGGCGCGCGGCGCGGTCAAACCGGCGGCAAGCACCGCCTGCAAATCGCCTCCTTGCGCGCCGACGCCGGGCACCAACAGCGGCATATCGCCGACCCGTTTGCGTATCGCGGCAATCTCTCGGCACCAAGTCGCCCCCACGACTAATCCGACATTGCCGTTATCATTCCATTGCTCGGCGGCGTAGGTAGCGACTTGGTGCGCCACCGACCGGCCGCCGGAGAATAGTTGAGGCTCCGCCGCTCCATCGCTGACACCGAGCGGCGCGGCGGCAACGGGCGTGGGCGCGCGGCTGTGGAGTTGCTGGATGCTACCGCTGCCGGGGTTGGAGGTGCGGCACAAGATAAACACGCCCTTATCCGCCCCGCTATGGTCGCGATATTCCAAAAACGGCGCCAACGCATCACCGCCCAGATAGGGATTGACGGTTACCGCATCCGCTTGGTAGCGTTCAAACGCTTCGCGCGCATACATTTTCGCGGTGGCGCCGATATCGCCGCGCTTGGCATCTAAAATCACCGGAATATGCGGGTGGTGTTGCTTGATATAAGCGATGGTTTGTTGCAGTTGATGTTCCGCGCCGAGCGCCGCGTAGTAGGCGATTTGCGGCTTAAAGGCGCATGCCCATTGGGCGGTGGCTTCAATGATTTCGCGGCTGAAGGCGAACAGCGGGGTGCGATGCGCGCGCATGGCGGGCGGCAATTTTTCCACATCTGGATCCAAGCCAACGCATAATAACGAACCTTGTTGTGCTTGACTTTTGGCAAGAAAATCAACAAATTTTCTCATTCAATTTTCTCAGTCAATCTCCCCATGAGGAGCATAGTTGCGCGCCCGACTCAATGCGCTAAGCCGAAGCCCTAATCTACCGATTCATAGATATCATGTCAACCCATCCCGCCGCCGCCATTCCCTATTTGTTAGAGCCGCTGCAACTTGCGGCGTTGTTGCCGAACGAGAACTTGCTCATCGTGGATGTGGGCGCTCGGCAAACCTACGCGCAGCAACATGTGCCGGGCGCGGTGCATCTGGATTATCGCAGTTTGATATGCGGGCAACCGCCGGCGCCGGGGCTGTTGCCGCCGCCGGCGAAACTGCAATCCGTGTTGCACGCCTGCGGCTTGCGCGCCGACCAGCATGTAGTCGCTTATGACGACCAAGGCAACGGCAACGCCGGCCGCTTGTTATGGACCTTGGAAGTGCTTGGACATCCACATGCTTCGTTGCTGAACGGCGGTATCGGGGCGTGGTGCAACGACCGACAAGCCACGGAGGCAGAGTCGTGGGCGGAGCGCGCGGCGCAACCGCCCGCAACGGATACGCCGCCCGGCAACTACTTTCCCATAGCGCGGGAGCGGGAACAACCAGAACGAGAGCGCGGCGCAACGGCAATTCAATGCGCGGTGCTGGCCGACCAAGATTATGTATTGGCGGCGCTCGCCGATGAGCGAATCATGCTGTTGGATGCGCGGTCGGCGGAGGAATATAACGGGCTGAAATCGCCTTCGCTGCGCAATGGCAGAATCCCCGGCGCGGTCAATCTGAACTGGCTGGATACCATTGCCCGCCACAACCAGTTGCGCTTCAAGCCGGCCGCCGCCTTGCGCAAGATGTTGGCGCAACTTGGCATTGAGCGCGACAAGGAAATCATCGTGTATTGCCAAACCCATCATCGCTCCTCGCATACTTTTGTTATGCTACGGTATCTCGGCTTTGATAAAATCCGCGGCTATGCCGGGGCGTGGGCGGAATGGGGCAATAACCCCGACCTGCCGATTGCTTGACTTCGGCGGTAGCCTTACCGCAAGCCAAAAGCCGATGCTTGCCTAACGCCCCTATGCTACCGCTCGACTCCCTTCCCTATTTCCGCTTTCTCCATACGCCGCCGCTATGATCATCATCCTGCAGCCGCAACTGGGCGAAGATGCGCCCGAAACCGCCAACATACTTGAATATTTTCGCGCCACCCCGGCGATCACGCCCAAACTGCACCAAGTGGTCGGCGCGCAGCAGGTGCTTACCGAAATTTATCTGTTAGGCGACACCTCAAAGTTGGACCGCGCCCAGATTGAAAGCCTGCCCGGGGTCAGCCATGTGGTCAAGGTATCGCGTCCGTATGCAGTGGTGGGACGCCATGTCGAGGATTCGCGCGGCGCCGGCTTCACCTATAACGGCGTCACTTTCAATCAGAACAACCTCAACATTTTCGCCGGGCCGTGCGCGGTGGACACCATTGAGCATGTTGAGCAGATGATGAAAGCGGTCGCCGAAGCCGGACTGCAATGCACGCGCATGGGCGCCTACAAACCCAGAACCAATCCGTATTCGTTTCAAGGGTATGGCGCCAAGTGCCTGCCGTGGGTTTTTGAACTGGCGGGCAAATACGGCATTAAGGTAATCGCCATGGAAATCACTCACGACGCGCATATTGAAGAAATCAACCACGCCCTAACCCAAGCCGGGCATCCCACCGGGGTGATGTTGCAAGTGGGCACGCGCAACACCCAGAATTTTGAATTGCTTAAAGCCTGCGGGCGGCAGCATAAGCACCCAATCTTGCTCAAGCGCGGCTTCGGCATCACTTTGGATGAATCGCTGAACGCCGCCGAATACCTCGCCAGCGAAGGCAATCACCAAGTGATTTTCTGCTTGCGCGGCATGAAAACCAACCTCGGCGAACCGCATCGCAATTTTGTTGATTTCAGCCATGTGCCGGTGCTGAAACGCATGACGCATATGCCGGTGTGCATTGACCCGTCGCACTCGGTCGGCACCCGCGAACGCGCGCCGGATGGGATATTGGATTTGTGCCACGCCACCGCGCAGGGCATCATCGCCGGCGCCAACATGGTATTGGTGGATTTTCATCCGCAGCCGGCGCGCGCGTTGGTGGATGGTCCGCAGGCGCTGACCGTGGCTGAGTTGCAGTATTATTTGGAGGACATTGACATTGCGCGCAACGCCTATGTCAAGCGCAAAACCTGCGCCGCACGGCAGGCGAAACGACAATCAACCGCAACTGCAACAACAACCGTAGCAACCACCAAGCCCGCCGTCAAAAAATAGCGGCGCACGTCACGCGGTTTTTGCTTTGAGTTTCGGCAAAGCGATTTGTTGCCCGGGCGTCAAGTGCGCATCGCGCAACGTCGGGTTGAGCCGATACAACAGCCATACTGGAAAGCCCAGTTGCCGGGATAATAACCACAACGAATCGCCTCGTTTCACGGTATAGGCTTCGCTGCCGACCAAATCATAGTGTTCTTTAAGCGATTCGCTCAGCACTTGGTGATAATCGGTTCGCTTTTGTTCAAACCGCTCCACCATGTCGGCGTCTTGGACCGGCAACTGCAACTGCCGACCGATGTGGATAAATTGCCGTCCGCGCAACTGGTTCAACTCGCGCAAAGCGCGCAAACTGCCGATGCCCAACCAGTCGGCGAAATGCCCCAAAGTTTCGTCCGCTTCTACGCGCACCGTATAAACCGGCTGCCCGGCGCGCGTGGTCACGCGGATGCCCAAGTGCGGCAGCGTATCCAACAAGTTGCGCAACGCATGCATATCGCCGCTGAGCAACACCGGCGCGACGCGATCCGGAGGCGGCGGAAGTTGCGGAGACGGAAGTTGCGCAGTGGCGCGTGGGGAATTGTCCGCGGCGGCGGATGGCGGCGGCTTCGGTTTCGCCGCGCCGACTTGGGCAAGTACCTGCGCGGTGTGGCTGGTATCCGGCGCTTCCCAGCCCGGAATTTTCAGTTTTTGCCCGGGGTGGATAATCGCATTGCGACTGAGTTGGTTGAGGCGCCGCAGTTCATTGCAGCGCACCGAAAACCGCTGCGCGACCCAACAAGGGCTGTCGCCGCGGCGCACGATATACTGATAATCTGCGTTGAGCCCGCGCGGCGGTCGGCTAACCAACTCGGCGGCGGCAAGGGATAGGATTTGCCCGGGATCAATTTTCGCCATGCGCCCCAACCGATTTTGCCCTATCAAAGCGCGACAACTAACCCCGAAACGCGCCGCGATGCCGCACGCGGTATCCCCGCTTCGCACGCGGTAGGTTGGCGGCGGCGCGGCCGCCAAGGTCGCCGACACCGGACGCGGAATCACCAGCCGTTGCCCAACGCGAATGATATCCGCGTTGCCGATTCGGTTCACGCGCAGCAGCGCGCTACAATTCACTTTGACCGCCCGGGCGATGCCGCACAAGGTGTCACCGCGCCGCACCGTGTAGTGGTCGCCGCCGGCAATCACCTTATCCGGGCGCAGCGCGGCGAGTTTGGTTAACTCATTGCGCCAGCGGTCTTTTTGCCGGGGTAACCGCAGGCGGTAGCCGGCTGGAATCAAGCGCAACCCGTTCCAAACATATCGCGTCAGGGTGCGGTTCAGCGGGCGCAACTCGGCTTCACGCAAACCAAACACCGCTTTCACGCTGGCGATGGCAATCGGCTGCGGCAACACCACGACCTCGGGTTGCGGCGGCGCGGGCGTTTTTCTTGCCACCGCGCCAAAATACCGTTCGGCGTTGACCGCGACATGCCGCGCCGCGAGAAAACTGGCGTAGAAGTTTTTCACTGCGGTCTGAAAGCGCGGCGATTGATGGCGTTCCAATACCGCCATAAAGTCCGGCGCCACGCGCCGAATGGCGCGCTGCATGCCGTTCACTCCGTAGTTATAGGAAGTGATGATGAACGGGTTGAGTTGCGCTTGTGTAATGGCGGGGTTGCTTTGTTTGGCGGTGGCGCTCAGCCTGCGTTCAGCGCGCTTGAGATACTCCGCCGCCGCGCGGGTGGCGGCTTCGGGGTCAAAGCGTTCGTCCACGGTGTCGTTTAGTTCCAAGCCCAGCACGCGCGCGGTTCGGGGCATGATCTGCCAAATTCCGGCGGCGCCGGCGCGGGAATAAGCGGCTGGGTTATACGACGACTCGACAAACGGCAAATAGCGAATATCCGGCGGCAGATTGTTTTCTTTGAGGATTTTGTCCACCATCGGGCGATAGTGGTTAAACCGCTGCAACCCCTGCACGAAACTGTCGCGCACGCCGCCTTGGCAACGGATATTGCGCCCCGCCGCGCGAATTTGGCGCGGCGTTTCGCCTACGAACAAGGCCGCTAAATGTCGTTCGTGGCGGTTGCTCAGTTTACGTCCGGACTCCATTTTGTCGGCGATGGCGCGTAAGTGGCGCTGAATTTGGGTGCGCTGGCGCGCGATTTTTGTGCGCGCCGAATGATGACAACCGTTGCCGCTGTTGAACACTGCATACACGCGTTCGGGCGCGTTTGGGTCGTGCAGAATGGCGGTTTTTTTATCCCAGTTGCGAAACACCGCCACCCAGAAACTCACCCGCGGCTTAATCGCCTCGGCGCAGGGGAAACTTTCGCCGCAGTTCAAGGTTTGCGTGGGCAGCAGGTGGTGGGCGTGCGCGGC
>JAHRAW010000104.1 GCA_020027415.1 Gammaproteobacteria bacterium | reverse complement strand
TCGCCGTCAGCTTTAACCACGCGATGCACCGGCACTTCTTTTAATTCATAGTGTCTTCTAATTGATTTAATGCAAGCACCGACCGCTGCAGCCGAGCCTTTATCGCGCGCCAAACAAGAAGAAATCGCACCGTATGTAGTTATGCAACTGCATGGAATGCGTTTAATTATTTCGCATACACCATCGCGAAAACTTTTTTGCTTACTTGTATTAAAATCATCGTAATTACTATCATCGGACTGCTTTACTTTTCCATTAATAATCCCCAACACCTCCTCCGCCGCATCCAAAATATTCGCGCCCGGAGCAAAAATCGCCGCTACGCCTTCCTGATACAAAACCTCGTAGTCGCCCGCCGGAATCACCCAGCCACAGACCACTTTGATGTGTTCATAATGCGCCTGTCGCAACGCTTGCATCACGCCGGGGATCAAGGTGCGATGCCCGCCGGCTTGCGTGGAGATGCCGATGATATGGACATCGTTTTCAATCGCTTGTTGCACCGCTTCGTCGGGCGTTTGGAATAATGGTCCGATGTCCACATCAAAACCCAAGTCGGCGAAGGCGGTGGCGATAATTTTGGCGCCGCGGTCGTGGCCGTCCTGGCCTAATTTCACCACCAACATGCGCGGGCGGCGACCGTGTTGTTCGGCGAATTTTTCTACCCGCCGATGGCTTGCGGCGAACTTTTCATCCCCTTCATACATTGCGCGATATACGCCTCCGATGGATTGTGTTTTGGCGACATGCCGACCGAATACTTGCTCCAGCGCGCCGGAGATTTCGCCAAGCGTAGCGCGCGCGCGCGCCGCGCCGATTGCCGCTTCCAGTAAATTTCCATTTTCATTTTGCGCGCATTCGGTAACAACTTGCAACGCGCGTTCGCATTTTCTTGCGTCGCGCGATTTTTTCACGTGCGCGAGTCGCTTGATTTGATTCTCACGCACCGCCTGATTGTCCACCGTCAAAATATCAATTGGCGGTTCGCGTTCCAGCGGATAGCGATTGACGCCGACAATCACTTCCTCGCCTTGGTCAATGCGCGCTTGTTTTTGCGCGGCGGCTTGTTCAATGCGCAGTTTCGGCATGCCGGCTTCCAACGCGTCGGTCATACCGCCCAGTTGCTCCACTTCTTCAATTAACTTGCGCGCTTCGGTGATTAAACTATGCGTCAGGCTCTCCACATAATACGAACCCGCCAGCGGGTCAATCACATTGGTTAGCCCGACTTCATGTTGCAACACCAACTGCGTGTTGCGGGCAATGCGCGCGGAAAACTCGGATGGCAACGCCAATGCTTCATCAAAAGAATTGGTATGCAACGACTGAGTGCCGCCCAACACCGCCGCCATCGCTTCAATGGTGGTGCGAATGATATTGTTGTACGGGTCGCGGCTGGTGAGGCTGACGCCGGAGGTCTGACAATGCGTGCGCAACTTCAACGAACTCGGCTGGCTCGGCGCGAAATGCCGTTGCATCAATTCCGCCCACAGCGTGCGCGCGGCGCGCAACTTGGCAATTTCCATAAAGAAGTTCAAGCCGATGCCAAAGAAAAACGATAATCTCGGCGCGAACTGATCCACCGCCAACCCGGCGCGGCGCGCGGCGCGAACATATTCCACGCCGTCGGCAAGGGTGAAGGCTAATTCTTGCACGCTGGTGGCGCCGGCTTCTTGCATGTGATAGCCGGAGATGGAAATCGGATTGAAGCGCGGAATATGCGCGGCGGTGTAACGGATGATATCCGCCACGATTCGCATGGACGGCGCCGGCGGATAGATATAGGTGTTGCGCACCATGAATTCTTTGAGGATGTCGTTTTGCAAAGTGCCGGACAACGCACTTGGCGGCGCGCCTTGCTCCTCGGCGGCGACCAGATACATCGCCATAATCGGCAACACCGCGCCGTTCATGGTCATAGAAACCGACATCTTGTGTAGCGGAATGCGGTCAAACAAGATTTTCATATCTTCAACGGTGTCAATCGCCACCCCCGCCTTGCCCACATCCCCCGCCACGCGCGGATGCTCGGAGTCGTAGCCGCGATGCGTGGCGAGGTCAAACGCCACCGACAGTCCGGTTTGCCCGGCCGCCAGATTTTTGCGATAAAACGCGTTGGAAGCCTCGGCCGTGGAGAAGCCGGCATACTGCCGAATCGTCCATGCTCGCCCGGCATACATGGTGGCACTGGTGCCGCGGGTGTACGGCGGCACGCCCGGCATCGTATCCAACCCGTCCAGATGGCGCAGGTCTTCCGCCGTATAAAGCGGTTTGATATCCATGCCTTCCGCGGTGCGCCAGCGAAGTTGCTCGGGCTTGGGGGGGTTGCCTTGCCGCGCGCTTTTTAATTCTTGCTCGGCAAGTTGCCGCCACTTGGCGCGCGGCGCAGTTTGTTGCTTCTCAGTGGTTCGCGGGCGGGTGGTTTGCTTTTTTGCGGTGCGGTCAGCCATATGCGATGCTCGTGAATTGCTGGTGAGAGTGTAAAGCAAAGCATCCGATTAAAGTAGGGCGGCCCTGCTCGGTAACCGCAACGCCGTACCTTAACTGGCGGCAGACACCAGCTTGCGCGCGGCGACCGCCTTGTTACCTTTGCGGTTTTGCCTTGCTGCTTTTGCGGTTTTGCTTTCTAGTTTATCCAACCCGTCACGTTCAAGCCTCGCCGAGATAAGCGCGTTGCACCGCTGGGTTGGCGCGGATGTTGTCGGCGCGGTCGGTGGCAATTAACCGCCCGCCGACCAGCACCGAAATGGTGTCCGCCAAGGCAAACACCGCGCGCATGTCATGCTCAATCAGCAGCATGGTGACCTTCCTTTTCAAGCCGCCGAGCAAGGCGACTAAGCGCGTGGTTTCCGCGGCGTCCATGCCGGCAGCCGGCTCATCCAACAACAACAATTTCGGTTGCATCGCCAACGCCATGGCGATTTCCAGTTGGCGATGTTGCCCATGCGAAACATGCGCGGCGAGACACTCGGCATGCGCCTCCAAGCCCGCGGCGGCGAGCGCTTGCATTGCCGCCGCGCGCAACTCGCGGTCGCTAAGCAACGACCGCCAGCACCGCCGCCAAAGCCCGCGCCGGGCAAGCGCCGCCAACATCACATTTTCTAACAAGGTCATCGGCATGATGACGCTGGTGATTTGAAAGCAACGCGCCAAGCCCAGCCGCGCGCGCCGCGCGCTGTCCAGCGCGGTAATATCGTTGCCGTCAAAGCGTATGACGCCGCGGTCGGGCTTCAATTCGCCGGCTAATTGGGCAATGAGGGTGCTTTTGCCGGCGCCATTGGGACCAATGACCGCGTGAATTTCGCCGCCCGCCACCGACAGATTGACTTTGTCCACCGCGCGCAAGCCGCCGAACCGCTTGCATAAATCCAGCGCTTGCAACACCGGCCTTGGCAATTCCGCAGCGCGCGCCGCCGCCGATTGGCTAGCGCGGGGTGGCGGGCTTTGCGTTGCCGTTGTTGTTGTGGCAGTGGCTATAGTTTTGGTTGTAGTCGGCAAACCGCTCACACCTCCACATACTCGCGTTTGAACGGCACCGCATCCACCTCCACCGCGCCGTCAAACTCGCGGGCGAAGCGATGCCCCTCATAAACCGCCGCCGCAATCGTGCCGGGCGCCAAGCAATCGCCGATACGCGACACCGATTGCACGCCGGCGGTCGCCCATTGACTCTGTTGCGCATGCAACGCCCAGTAGAGCGATTCGCATGGGCGGCGCGCGGTGACCATCACCACTGCGGCGGGCGTCAAGGCGCAAGTTTGTTTGCCGCTGACATGTTGCAGCGTCACTTGCTTGGCGCGCACTTGGTGGATTTTGTGTCGTTCGATGATGGTCACGCCCAACTCACGCAGGCGGTTTTCAATATGCTCCTGCTCCAAAGTGTTGCGCGTCCAGACGGCGACCTCCGCAGCCGGCGTAACCAAAGTAACTTGCGCGCCGCCCGCCACCAATTTTTCCGCGATGACGCTTGCCATGTAATAGTGATCATCGTCATAAATCATCACCTCGCCGCGCATGGCAAGCGCACCGTCGGCGGCGGGCTTAGCGTCAGCAACAGACTTGGGCGTGGACGTGGGCGCGCGCATGATATCGTCCGGCGTAAGCAAGCGCACGCTGTCGTCATGCGGCAGCGGCTTGTGGTGGCTTCGCCCGACCCCGTCGCGGGTCCATTTTGCGCCGGTGGCGAGCACGATGTGCGCGGCTTGCAACTCGTTGGCGAATTGCAAGATTTGTTCGGCCTCCAGTTCGCTGTGCGTGAAAGATTGTACGTTGGGCAATTTTTGCAATTGCGCAAGGCGATAATCCAACACCCGCCGCCAACTGCTTAACCCCGGCAAGTTGCTTTCCCGCCACACGCGCCCGCCGAATTGCGCCGCCGCTTCCGCCACCGTGACGCGATAGCCGCGCTGCCCCAACGACATTGCCGCCTCCAAACCAGCCGCGCCGCCGCCGACCATGAGCAACGCCGCATCGCTAGTCGCGGCGGCGATTTTTTGCGGATGCCAGTCGCGCCGATATTCCTCGCCCACGGTGGGATTTTGCGTGCAGCGAATCGGGCGCACCGTCATATCGCCGGAAGCGCAGATATTACAACCGATGCATTCGCGGATATCGTCCGCCCGCCCGCGTTCAATCTTGGCCGGCAGAAACGGGTCGGCGATGGAGGGTCGGGCGGCGCCGATGAGATCCAGCACGCCGCGTTCAATTTGCGACACCATCGTCTCCGGAGAAGTGAAGCGCCCCACCCCGACCACCGGTTTGTTAGTCACTTGCTTGACGAACGCGGTGTATGGTTCTTGGAAACCCTCCTCGCTAAATCTTGCGCTGGCGGAATCGTATGACCAGTCGCTGACATTGACATCCCACAAGTCCGGCAACTCGGCAAGCATCTGCACCACTTCGCGCCCCTCGTCTTGCGCGGTGATGCGATCTTCGCCGGCCATTTCATGCACCGTGAAACGCAGCGCAATGCCGCAGCGGTCGCCCACCGCCGCTTTGCTGTCCTGCACCAATTCGCGCAACAACCGTACCCGATTTTCCAAACTGCCGCCGTATTCATCGGTGCGCTGGTTGTGGCGTCTGGAAAGGAAATGAAACGGCAACGCCAAATCGTGCGCCGCATACACATACACGATGTCAAAGCCGATGTCGCGGGCGCGCAGCGCGGCTTGGCGATGCCACTCGCGAACCTTGGCGATATCGCGCCGCGTC
This sequence comes from Gammaproteobacteria bacterium, assembly GCA_020027415.1. GTDB lineage: Bacteria > Pseudomonadota > Gammaproteobacteria > Arenicellales > Poriferihabitantaceae > JAHRAW01. The sequence continues at coordinate 2,754 of JAHRAW010000104.1, read as the reverse complement.
ATAGCGTAGGCTTGGCTGGGTTCATAGCCGTCCACCATGATTCCGCTCACGCCCATAGCCGGCAGGCGGCTGTAACGATTGCCGGAAGCGTGCCCGTTGTGGGTGATTTCAATCGCCGCCAGCGCGCCATGTTCATGCACCGCATCCACCATCAAGCGCAGCCGTTTCATGTCGCCGGCGTCCCACAGGCGACCTTCAATATAGGGCGACCATTCCGAACTGGGGTGGATTTCCACCTCCTGCGTGGACACCACGCCCCAGCCGCCTTCGGCTTTAATTCCGCGCTGGCGGGCTTCGGCGCGCGGATAAACATGCCCCAAACCGTTGCAATGCGGCACTTGATAAAAGCGGTTGCGGCTGGTTACCGGACCGATTTTCACCGGCTCAAACAGAATGTCATAACGCGGGTCGCGGCGCATGTTGCCTCCTTAAATTTCTTAATCTGATTATAAATACCAACCGGCTTGCGGTGGTTTGCGGTCTATAAATTGTTGGTATTCTTTCAACTTGCAAGCGCAATACGCGTTTAAGTATTGCCGCCCCAAATAGTCCGCCAAAATCGGTCCGCGGCGACATTCGTCCACCGCGCTTGGCAAGTCAAACGGAATTGCCGGGTGCTTCGCCGCGCCGGCGTTGCCGGTCGCCGCGGCATCCGCCTCAAGGCGCTTGCTGATGCCATGATGAAGCCCGGCTAACACCGCCGCCAAAGTGAGATAAGGATTGGCGTCGGCGCCGGCGACGCGATATTCAAAACGGCGCGCGCGCGGCGGACTTTTGGGAATGCGAATGGCAACCGAGCGATTGTCAAACCCCCAACTGGGCCCCATCGGCACATAATTGTTGGCGGCGAAACGCCGATAGGAATTAATATTGGGGGCGAACAACGCCATGCTTTCTGGCATGCTTTGTTGCAGCCCGCCAATCGCATACTTTAGCAGCGCGCTGGCGCAAGTCGGCTCCGGGAATCGCCCGTCTCCGGCAAATACATTTTCCCCGTCGGCATTGAGCAGGCTGAGGTGCAAGTGCAACCCGCTGCCGGCGTGGTCGGCATACGGCTTTGCCATAAAAGTGCTTTGCATTTGATGTTGCTTTGCCACGCACTGCACGATGCGGCGGAACATCACGCACTGGTCGGCGGCGGCGAGCAGTTGTTCGCTATGGCACAGATTGATTTCAAACTGACCCGGGGCGTATTCCGCCGACATGGCGCCGCTTGCCACGCCTTGCTGCGCGCATGCCTCCAGCACCGCATGCAAGTAGTCGCTGAATTCTTCCAGTTCGTCCAAACTGTATACTTGCGTGCCGGTGAGGCGTTGTCGGCTGAGCGGCGCGCGCGGCGGTTGCAGGCATTTGCCATGCCGGTGGGCGCGGTCCAGCAGATAAAACTCCAGTTCAAAGGCTGCCACCGGGCGCAGATTTAATTCGCTGAAACGATTGATGACGCGCGTTAGAACATTGCGCGGCTCAAAATAATACGGCTGCTTATCCAAACCTTGCATGCTCATCATCACTTGCGCGGTCGGGTGTTGCGCCCACGGCGCCGGCACCAGCGTATCGGCGATGGGCATTGCCACTTGGTCGGGGTCGCCATCGGAAAACCCAAGCCCTTCCGGGTCCAGCGAAGCGCCGTTCACCGATAATAAAAACAGCGAGCCGGGCGACATCATGCCGTCGGTAAAAAGTTTGTCGGCCATGCCAATCGGATAACGTTTGCCGCGCATCACGCAGGAAACATCGCACAACATCGCATCCACATATTGCGTATCCGGATGTTGTTGCAGATACGCGGCGAGCGGGGTGTGGCTACCCATGTTCAGGTTGAAGTTGAAGTTAGAGTTGGATTTGGGGTGCGTTAGAGTATACTCCCCGAATCCGCTATCGGGGCAAGCCCCAGCCGTCATCCACGCGCAAACTGGAATCCAACCAAATAACGCCGGGCTCTGCGGCCAAATTTATCTCAATTATCGCTTGACATACCCGCCCAAGTTGGTTACATTCCACCCCATAGCGCAGTCCACCCAACCAGGTTGCCTGCTTAATACCCCCACATTTTTAACCAATCATCAGCGAGGATTCTCATGCAACACGCATTCAAACCATTAACCATTTCCCCCCCCCCCCCCCCCCCCGAATTTTAGAGGTCAGGTCTGCCCGGCGCAGACCCGAGCCCGATTTCGGCAACGCATCATCGCGCTGAGCGCGCTGTTGCTGTGCGTCGCCTACACCCCCCATGCGCTCGCGGTGGTGCATGACAGCGTAAGCACCGTCACGCTTGACCTCCCCGATTTAATGCATCCAATTACCGACAGCATTCCGCAAGGCACCAGTTACACCTTTAATCTGGATTCTCTTATGGACGTTGAATTGGAACCGAATCCCGGCGCCGGCGCTGCCGGCATCAGCGAACTCCCAGCCAACGGCATGCTGACTTATAATGATGGTACGCAAGAGGTAACCTATACACCGACCGACGATTTTGTCGGAACGGCATCCTTCGTCCTCATCGGCACAGACATAAGTTCGGATGTGCGGGAGTTTAGTTTTGCGATCACGGTTACGCCGCCGCCAACTGAGGTGGTGCATGACAGCGTAAGCACCACCCCGTTTCTGGACCCCGATGTAATGCATTCAATTACCGACAGCATTACGCAAGGCACCAGTTACACCTTTAATCTGGATTCTCTTATGGACGTTGAAATGGAACCGAATCCCGGCGCCGGCGCTGCCGGCATCAGCGAACTCCCAGCCAACGGC
>JAHRAW010000031.1 GCA_020027415.1 Gammaproteobacteria bacterium | reverse complement strand
TATCCAGATTGGTCATGCTCCGCCCAACCCCACCCCCGGTCATTCCAGCGGTCTGTTAAGCCTGCCCACGCAGGTTTTAAGCAGGGGACTACTGGAATGGCGAGGTGGGGGTGGGCGGAATTACGAGGGGTGGCGGGAATGGAGTAGGGCTGGCTTCGCTCGTTTAGTCTAAGCTGATATTATCAAGCAAACGGACTCCGCCGATATACGCAGCCAGTAACGCGCGCGCTTGTGGTAGCGGGTGTTGCGCATCGCACTGCGGGGTGTGTTCGCTCCAGTTGGTCGGGTCGCGTAGCGCGACATACTCAACTTCAATGCGCGCATCCTGCAAGCAAGCGCGCATTACTGATTCAATTTCCGCCGCGTTGCGAACGCCGCTTTGCCACGCTTGTTTGGCGGCGCGCAAGGCGGCATACAATTTTGCGGCGACGCGAAGTTGCGCGGCGTTCATCTGTTGATTGCGCGACGACAGCGCCAACCCGGAAGGTTCGCGTATGGTTTCGCCGACCACTATTTTGATGCCGTCAAAACGTTTGGCAAGATCTTTCACCACCAAAGTTTGCTGAAAATCTTTCTCGCCGAAATAAGCCTGGCATGGTCCTACTACGCGAAACAGCCGCTCCACGATCGCCCACACCCCCTGCAGATGGCGCGGGCGAAACGCGCCTTCCAGCCCGCGCATCGCCGCGCTGAGGCGGGCGCGCGCGCGGTCTTTTTGAGTGAGCAAGGCATGCGCCTCGGCGACTTCCGGGAAAAACTGCGCCAGCGTTCCGCTATAAACCATATGACAACCGCTGCGCTGCAACAACGCGATATCTTGTTGCATGGTGCGCGGGTAGTTCTGCAAATCATCGCGGTTATTAAACTGCAACGGATTGACAAAGATGCTGGCGCACGCGACATCGTTATCGCGCACCGCTTGTTCCACCAAGGAAAGATGCCCGCGGTGCAGCGCGCCCATGGTTGGCACATAGCCGAGGCTGTGGTTGCGCGCGCGTTGTTGCGCACACCATTGCGCCGCGCGGTTCGGGTCTGGTAGCGACTCAATCATGGCGCGCGATGGGTTGGCGGCGGCAAGTCTAAGTGCTAAGTGCTAAGCTGAGTGCTTCGTGATTCGTGCTTAGCGCGCAGCACTCAGCGGCTTTCAAGCCAACTGCAAATTTCATCGGCATGATGCACCACCGCGTCCGCGCCCCATTGATGCGGGTCGTCGTGCGGCAGAATGTAACCATAAGCGGCTGCTAATGTGCGCATGCCGGCGCGCCGTCCGGCTTCCATGTCGCGGGCGTCATCGCCGATATACACCGCGCGCGCCACCTCGCCGCCGCTCATTTGGCAGGCGTGCAACAACGGCTCCGGCGAAGGCTTGCGGGTGGCTAAGGTGTCGCCGCTGACCACGCAGGCGACTCGCTCGGTCAAGTTCATATCGCGCAACAGCGGTTCGGTTAGGAACGCCGGTTTATTGGTGACGATTCCCCAGCGGCGGTGACTCTGTTCTATGCGCGTTAGCAACTTTTCCATGCCGGGGAATAATCTGGTGTTGGCGCTGAGGTTTTGCGCGTAGCAAGATAAAAATTCTTGGCGCAAGGTTTCGGCTTGTGCGGATTCGGCAACGGCTGCGGACTCGGACTCGCCGTTGATTTGAAAGCCGAGACCAATTAACGCCATGCCGCCTTTGGATACATGCGGGCGGATGGTTGCCGCCGACAACGGCGCGCGCTGGTGTCGGCGTAACACCGCGTTGAGGGCGGCGCCCATATCATCGGCGGTATCCAGCAAGGTGCCGTCCAAGTCAAACAGCACGGTATCAATCTGCACGGCTTCCATATCATTAAGCACGCGCGCGCATGCGTTAATTTTTGCGGCAGTGGACAAGGTAATTGACCGCCACGCCCGGCGCGAGCGCATAACTTTGGCGCAACGGGTTGTAGTGCAAGCCGATCATTTCGACGACCGACAAGCCGGCTTGCTCGCACCATTGATTGAGTTCATTGGGGCGAATTAATTTTTCGTATTGATGCGTGCCGCGCGGCAATAAATTAAGAATATACTCGGCGCCGACGATGGCAAATAAAAACGCTTTCGGGTTGCGATTGATGGTTGAAAAATACACCGCCCCGCCGGGCTTCGCCAACTTCGCGCACGCTGCCACCACGCTGCTTGGATCCGGCACATGTTCAAGCAGTTCCAAGCAACAAACAATATCCCACTGCGCTGCTTGTTGCGCGGCAAGCGCCTCGGCGGTGCTGCGTTGATAAGTGACCGCCGCGCCGCTTTCCAACGCATGCAGTTTGGCAACTTGCAAGGCGGTTTCGCTGACATCAATACCGGTCACCGCCGCGCCCTGCAACGCCATCGCCTCCGTCAAAATGCCGCCGCCGCAACCCACATCCAACGCTTGCCTCCCGTTCAGCGGCGAGCGGCGATGGATAAAATCAAGCCGCAACGGATTCATTTGATGCAACGGCTTACACTCCCCATCCGCATCCCACCAGCGCGCCGCCAAGCGGTTAAATTTTTCCACTTCCGCGGCGTCTATATTCTCTTGCGGGGGGGGAGTGGGGTGGTCGGCGTTGTGCATGGTTTTGGAATGAAAAATTAACTATTGTCGTTGCGCGTTGATGCGCTGCGCAAATTGCTGCGCTTTGCGCGTAATCTCTTCGCTATCTAAGGTCGTCAAGCGGCGATCTTTTAGCAGTCGTTTGCCGTTCACCCAGACATCGCTTATTTGTCGGCGGGTGGCGCTGTATACGATTTGGCTGAGGGGGTTGTATACCGGTTGGGTGGCGGGGTCGGATAGGTCAATGGCGATGAGGTCGGCTTTTTTATTTGGTTTGAGCGAGCCGATGGTGTCGTCCAAGCCTAACGCGCGCGCGCCTCCCAGGGTTGCCATTTCCAGCGCATCGTGCGCCGGCAGCGCGGACGGGTTTTCGCTGCTGCCTTTGGCGAGCAACGCGGCGGTTTGCATCTCGGCGAGCATATCTAAATCATTGTTGCTGGCGGCGCCATCGGTGCCCAGCGCGAGGTCTACGCCGCCGCTGAGCAACTTTGCCACCGGGCAGATGCCGCTACTTAGTTTGAGATTGGATTGCGGGCAATGCACCACCTTCACCGCGCGCGCCGCTAAGTTTTCTATTTCGCTTGGCAGCAGTTGCGTCATATGCACGGCGGTCAGTCTCGGTCCTAACAATTCCAATTTTTGCAGGCGTTGCAACGGGCGCAACTGGTGCTTTGCGATGGATTGTTTAATTTCATAATCGGTCTCATGCACATGCATATGAATGCGGCAATCCATTTCGTCGGCAAGCGTGCGCAGCCGCTCCAATGGTTCATCGGAAACCGTATACGGCGCGTGCGGGGCGAAGGCGGTGGTAATCAGTTGCGAATGGCGCAGCGAGTCGCGCAGTTCCAACCCTTTGCCGATATAGTCGTCGGCGTTTTGCGCCCATTGGGTTGCGGCGTCCAAAACAATCATGCCGATGCAGGCGCGCATGCCGGCTTGTTCGGCGCGCGCGGCGGTGACTTCGGGGAAGAAATACATATCGTTAAAGCAGGTGGTGCCGCTGTGCAACATTTCCGCCATCGCCAAATCGGTGCCGACGGCGACAAAATTTTCATCCACCCATTTGCTCTCGGCGCGCCAGATGTGATCCTGCAACCATTCTTGCAGTGGCATATCATCGGCGTAGCCACGCAACAGCGTCATCGCCGCATGCGTATGCGCATTGACGAACCCCGGCAACAACGCATGCTCTGGCAAAACAATTTCCTCAGCGGCGGAATACTGCGCGCGCATGGCGGCAATTGAATCCACCGCTACAATGCAGTCATCGGTGATCGCCAACGCGGAATCTTGCAACGCCGCTTTGGAATCGTCCACCGGAATCAACCAGCGCGGAATAATAATTTGGTCAACGGCTTGCATGATTAATCAAGTTGCTAAGTCGTTAAGTTGCTATGTGGTTTGGTGCTTGCCAATGAAACGTTTCAATTCACGCAACACGCCATCGGGTGATTCGGACATCAAGTTATGCCCGCATCGCGGGAGAAAAACAATCTCAGCGGCGGCATTTTTTTCGGCATGCGCAGCCGCCAATTTTGCCGGCGCCATGCGGTCGCGCGCGCCGCAGATGAATAATATCGGCGCGCGCAACTCGGCAAAGTCTGGCTCGCCGCCGACATACTTATTGCACGCGGTCAAATCCGCGAATAGCGCCTTGGGGTTGCTGTTTTCCATCATGCTCATCTGCAAGCCGGGCGACCAGAAACCGGGCAGCGGTTCGCCGCCGATTTTAGAAGCATGGCTCCACTGCGTCATCATCGCATACGCCGCCGATGGATTATTCTGCGCGGCGTCCAACAACTGCGGCGTTACGCGCATTGGATAACTGAAACCGACTAAGGATAACGATTGCAAGGTTGCCGCAGGCGCAGTTTTTGTTTTTGGCTTGGCTTTAGATTTGGCTTTGGATTTCAGTTTGGCGTGTTGCGCGCCGCTTGTCAAAATCGCCGCGCATTCCAACGCAATCAACGCCCCCATGCTATGTCCAACCAGATGCACATGTCGTCCGCCGCTCAACGCGCAAATCATGGCGAGTATGCGGTTCAGCCAATCTCCGCTGGCAGCGATTTCATGCAGCGGTTTGCCGCCGCTTAAATTATGCCCGGGCAAATCCACCGCCGCCACATTGTAGCCGTGATAAGCAAAATAACGGCTCTGATGACTCCATACGCTATGATCCATCGCCGCGCCATGCACAAACACAATCGTGTCACGCGCCGCCGTCCATTGCT
>JAHRAW010000017.1 GCA_020027415.1 Gammaproteobacteria bacterium | reverse complement strand
GCTGCAGAAAAGTTGCAGAATTCTTGCGCGTGATGTCAGCCGCCATCGCTTCAAAAGTGCTTTCCATTTGAGCGCGGATTTCGCCTAACCGTTTCTTTTCCTCCGCCACTTGCTGATGCGCGTTTTCCAAGTTGGTGCGGGCTACAATTTCGGCTTCGCGCGCGCTGCGCACTTCGTTTTCCAACCGCGCAACCTGTTCCGATTGCGCGGCGGCGGTCCGCATCCGTCTGCCAAGCGCGATTCCAAACCCGGAGCCAAGCAGAAAAATCGCCAACGCCGAAACGATTTCTAATATCGGGGTTGCTAAAGTCATGTTGCGAGTCCTATTAAAAAAAATACGGGAGGGGTTGATTGCGTGACGGGGTGAATTATACTGCACAGTAGCCATCCACCAACGCCGAATCCGGTTTAGACTTCGGCTCAGACTTAGGCTCAGTTTCGGTTTAGAATGCTGAATCCGTCAGGCAAATTCGCTTTTGCCGCCGCCCACCCTAGACAACCCAATTCATCCTCCCATGAGCAACCGAAGAGCAGGCGGTAGAGAAGCCCGCAAAGCGTTACGCGCCGCGCCGTTGGCGGAAGCCAGCAAGCCGGTGCGCCCCGGCGAACGCGGCGGGCGGTTTTTGCCGCTGACCGCCGAGGATATTGAACGCATCAACCAAGCGGTGCTTGACTTGCTGGAAAATGTGGGGTTTTCGCAGGCAATCCCATCGTGCGTTGAGTTGGTGACCAAAGCCGGCGGGCGGCGCACCAAAGCCGGCCGGCTGCTGTTTCCGCGCGCCTTAGTGGAGCAAACCTTGGCAATGGCGGCGCGCGACATCACCCTGCACGGGCAGTCGCCGGCGCATGACATGCATGCGAGCGGCAACAAGGTTTATTTTGGCACCGCCGGCGCGGCGGTGCATGTGGTGGATGAATGGAAGCAACACGAAAAATATCCACGCCGGGGCAGTTACCGCGAATCAACGCTGCAAGATTTGTATGACGCCGCCCGTTTGGTTGACCGCCTTGAACATATTCACTTCTTTCAGCGGTGCATGGTGGCGCGCGATATTGAAAGCCCGCGCGCCATGGATTTGAACACCACCTACGCCGCGGTTGCCGGCACGCGCAAGCATTGCGGGGTGAGTTATGTGGATCCGGCGCATGCCGAAGAGGGCATTAAAATGCTGCACCGCATCGCCGGCGGCGAGGAAAAATGGCGCGCGCGACCGTTTGCCAGCCTCTCCTGCTGCTTTGTGGTGCCGCCGTTTCGCTTTGCCGAAGATGCCTGCCGGGTGTTGGAAGTGTGCGTGCGCGCCGGCATGCCGATATTGATGTTGGCGGCCGGGCAAGCCGGCGCCACCAGCCCGGCTTCCTTAGCCGGGGCGGTGGCGCAAGAATGCGCAGAAGCGTTGGGCGCGCTGGTGTATATCAATTTAATTCAACCGCAGCATCCAGCCATTTTTGGTCCGTGGCCGTTTGTGTCCGACCTTCGCACCGGTGCCATGAGCGGGGGCAGCGGCGAACAAGCGGTGCTGATGGCGGCGTGCGGGCAAATGGGGCGTTACTACGACCTGCCCACCGGCATTGCCGCCGGCATGGCGGATGCGAAAATTCCGGACGCGCAATCCGGTTATGAGAAAGCCTATACGTTAGCGCTTGCCGCGCATAGCGGCGCCAATTTGGTGTATGAAGCGGCTGGCATGCAAGGTAGTTTATTGGGCTTCAGTTTTGAAGGCGCGACCATTGACAACGATATGTTGGGAGCGATTAATCGCAGCGTGCGCGGCATTGAAACCGACCCGGAGGCGTTGGCGGTGGAAGCCATCACCGATGTCTGCCTAAATGGACCCGAGCATTTTCTCGGACACGATTCCACGCTGTCGCGAATGCAGAAGGATTATGTCTACCCCGAAGTCGGCAACCGCATGAACCCATCCGAATGGCAAGAACTCGGCGCCCCGCCGGTCAATATTTTGGCGCGCGAAAAAACGCAACAAATTTTGGCGAGTCATTTTCCGGATCACCTTGACCAGGCGCTGGATA
>JAHRAW010000011.1 GCA_020027415.1 Gammaproteobacteria bacterium | reverse complement strand
TGGCCGTTTGGATGGGATGCTCATTCCCCAACCCGTTGCAAAAATCTAAATGGGACACAAAAACAACGCAAATGCCAATTTAAGGAGAACTATTTGCATTTGTTTAAGAACAAAGACATGTCACGATACAAATAAACAATGAACGACACCCAAAAAATCGGCGCGTATTTATGTCAAGGCTGCGGTCTCGGCGAACGGTTGGATTCCGCGCGACTGGCGGAGGTTGCCACCCAAGGCGGCGCGGCGGTGGTGCGCAAGCACGATTATCTATGCAGCAACGAAGGCGTGTCGCTCATTCGGGACGATATTAAGCAGCAAGGCGTTACGCATGTGGTCATCGGCGCGTGTTCGCGGCGCGCCAAAACCGAAGCCTTCAATTTTGATTTTGATTCGACGCAAGGCGCACCCGCAGTCGCGCTTGCCCGCGCCAATCTGCGCGAAGGCGTAATCTGGAGCCAGCCGCACCGCGATGACGAATCGGAATCAGAGTCGGAGTCGACATCGGCGCGCGAAACTACGCAAGAAATGGCGGACGATTATGTGCGCATGGGCTGCGCCGAAGTGAAATTTATGCGGCCGCCGACGCGCGCGGCCGAAAGTGAAAGCGAAAATGGCGGCGGCAACCGGCGAATCTTGGTGGTCGGCGGGGGAATCAGCGGGCTGACCGCGGCGTTAGAATCCGCGCGCGCCGGCTACGCCGTGCTGTTGGTGGAAAAACGCGCGCAATTAGGCGGCTGGAGCCGCGATTTATACCGCCACCTGCCGCAGCAAGAGCCGTATGCGCACCCGCAAGCAAACCATGTGGGCGAACTAATTAAACAAGTGCAAGCGGAGCGCAACATCACGCTGTTTTTGCATGCCACCATCACCCGCACCAGCGGCGCGCCGGGGCGTTTTTCGGTGGACATCACCCGCGCCGCCAACGCGCCAGGCAAAGCCCTCGCCCCAGTTACCGAAAATGTCGGCGCCATCGTGCAAGCCAGCGGTTTCAGTCGCTACGATGCCAACCAGTTGCCGCAGTTTGCGTATGGCAAAACCGCGGATGTGGTGGATCAAATGGAGTTGGAGAGGCTGTTCAAAACCGCCGACGAGCATGCGGCGACAAAGGGCGCGGCGGGCGCAAGCCACCCCAACCGTGCGCCGATCAAACGCCCCTCCGATGGCAAGGCAATTACCAGCGTGATCTTCGTGCAGTGCGCCGGGCAACGCTCGCAACAAGCCGGGCATCTGCCGTATTGCTCCGGCTATTGTTGCAATGTCAGCCTCAAACAAGCGATGTATTTCAAACGCCGCGACCCGGCGATTGACACCAATGTGATTTACCGCGATTTACGGGTGCCCGGGCATGGGGAAGATTTTTATCGTTCGGCGCAGCAACAAGGCGTGGCGTTCACCAACGGCGAGGTCAAGCAAGTGCGCGTGGAAGGCGACCAGTTGGCGGTGCATTTCCACGACCACATTTTGGCGGAAGACGCGATTGCCAACGCCGATTTGGTGGTGCTTGCCACCGGTCAGGTGCCTAATTCGGGGGCGGTGCTTGCGAACGCAGCGGCTTCGCCCGCGGCGGCGCATAATTCTGACAAACAAAACGCCGCTCCGCCGCGCGCCGCTGACTCACCCGCCCAAGCCGCCCAAGTTACGGTGTCGGTGGAATCCATTCTCAATTTGGACTATCGGCAAGGAGCGGACTTGCCGCACTTAAAACACGGGTTCAGCGATTCGCATTTCCTTTGTTTCCCGTATGAAACCCGCCGCACCGGCATTTATGCGTGCGGACCGGTGCGCCGCCCGATGGACATTCAGCAAGCCATGGAAGACGCCACCGGCGCCGCGCTCAAAGCGATTCAAGCGGTGGAAAACGCCGGGCTCGGTCGCGCCGCGCATCCGCGTTCCGGGGATTTATCCTTCCCAAGTTTCCGCCGCGATGGCTGCACGCAGTGCAAACGTTGCACCGTGGAATGCCCGTTTGGCGCGATTGATGAAGACGAGGACGGCTATCCGCAGTTCAACGAATCACGATGTCGGCGTTGCGGAACCTGTATGGGCGCCTGCCCGGTGCGCGTGATTTCCTTTGACAACTATTCGGTGGACACCGTTGGGCAGCAAATCAAAGCCATTGACATGCCGGACGAGTTTGACGAGAAGCCGCGCATTTTAATTTTGGCGTGTGAAAACGACGCCTATCCGGCGTTGGACATGGCGGCGCACAATCGCCTTGAATACAACGCCTTTGTGCGCGTGATTCCGATTCGCTGCCTCGGTTCGGTCAACGCGATCTGGGTGACCGATGCGCTGAGCGCCGGCTTTGACGGCATCATGCTGATGGGCTGCAAGAAGGGCGAGGATTATCAATGCCACTTCGTCACCGGCGCCGAATTGGCGCACGAGCGCATGGGCAAAATTGACGATACGCTGAATCAATTGCAATTAGAGCCGCAACGGGTGCGCACCTTGGAAGTGGAAATCACCGATTTGGAACGCGTGCCAAAACTGATCAACGACTACGCCGCCGAAATAGACGCAATCGGCATGAATCCGTTTAAGGGGTTTTGATATACTGCCACCGCTTACTCGCGCAAACTTGCGCGTTAGATTATTTGAGGGTTAACCGATGAAAATTTCTCAACAAAAAATTCCCGCTACGCTGGATC
>JAHRAW010000237.1 GCA_020027415.1 Gammaproteobacteria bacterium | reverse complement strand
TCCGCCACGCATCAATACAGTTGGGGCGATTACGGCTTGACCTTGCTCGGCTTCATTGGTTTGGCAACGCCGAATTTCTTACTCGCGCTGTGCATGTTATATCTTGCCAATACTTGGTTCGGCACTTCCATCGGCGGGCTGATGGAGCCGCAATACCTTGACCAACCATGGAGTTGGGCGAAGTTTAAATCGGTGTTGGAACACTTATGGATTCCAGTAGTGGTCATCGGCACCGCCGGCACCGCCGGCATGATTCGCCGCTTGCGCGCAAATTTGTTGGACGAACTGGAAAAACAATATGTGCTGACCGGCAAAGCCAAGGGATTGCCGCCGTTCAAACTGCTAACCAAATACCCGCTGCGCGTGGCGCTTAATTTCTTTATCGCCGATATCGGCAGTTTGTTGCCAAGCGTGATTTCCGGCGCCGAGATCGTCGCCATCGTGCTGTCGCTGCCCACCACCGGACCGATGTTGCTAAGCGCGCTGCAAAGCCAAGATATGTATTTAGCGGGCACCTTCCTGGTGTTTCTCGCCACGCTGACGGTGTTTGGTATGTTGCTGTCGGATTTATTGTTGGCGTGGCTTGACCCGCGCATCCGCCTGCAAGGGAGCGCGATGCGATGACTGACTCACGCAAACATCCAAAGGCAGATACGAGTGAAAAGGCATCTGCGGGTGCGAATGCGTCGGGGGAACACTATGTTTCCACCGCGCATTTTGATCCCAGTTCGGTATCCACCCTGAGCGCCGAGCAGGAGAAATATTTTTTCGCCTCGCAACGGCAATTGATGTGGTGGAAACTCAAACGCCACAAGGTGGCGGTGGTGTGCGGTTTTATTTTGTTGGCGCTGTATGCGACCACATTCGTATCGGAGTTCATCTCGCCTTACAACCTGCATTCCCGCGACACCCGACACATCTACGCGCCGCCGCAAGGGTTGCATCTGTTCCATCAGGGGAACTTGGTGGGTCCGTTTGTGTATGGATACGATTATCAATTGAATCTGCAAAACCTGCGCCGCGAATACACCATCAATCCGGACAAGGTGCAAAAACTGCGCTTCTTCTGCCGCGGCGACCGCTATCGCTTTTGGGGGCAGTGGGATGCGGATTTGCATTTATTCTGCCCGGCAGACGGCGGCACCGTGTTTCTATTCGGCAGCGACCGACTGGGGCGCGATATGTTCTCCCGCATCGTTTATGGCGCGCGGATTTCATTGCTAATTGGGTTGGTCGGCATCAGCGCCAGTTTGTTGCTCGGACTATTGTTGGGCGGCTTGGCGGGCTATTACGGCGGTTGGGTGGATTCGGCAGTGCAGCGCTTGATTGAAATTCTGCGCTCGTTCCCGGAATTGCCGTTGTGGATGGCGTTGTCCGCGGTGTTGCCGGTGCGGTGGAGTCCAATCTTGGTGTTTTTCGGCATCACCTTAATTTTAGCGTTGTTAGATTGGACCGGGCTGGCGCGCGCGGTGCGCTCAAAACTGTTGGCACTGCGCGAAGAAGATTACTGCGCGGCGGCGCGCCTGATGGGCGCCAAACCCAAGCGCATCATCTACCGCCACCTGCTGCCCGGTTTCGCCAGCCACATCATCGCTTCGGCGACCCTCTCCATCCCCGGCATGATTCTCGGCGAAACCGCCCTGTCCTTCCTCGGGCTCGGCTTGCGCCCGCCGGTCACCAGTTGGGGCGTGCTGTTAAACGAAGCGCAGAATATGAATGTGGTGGCGCTTTACCCATGGCTGATTTTGCCGGTGGCGCCGGTGATTATCATCATCCTGGCGTTCAATTTCTTCGGCGACGGACTGCGCGATGCGGCGGATCCGTATAAATAGAGCGCAACAATCGCCGAAATCAGCGTAAAATAAATCTCAAAACACCGACAATTCAATTATACTTTTCCACACACTATTTTCGGAGAATATGATGTTGACCGCCAACTTCCGCAACGCTACCGACTCATCGCCGCGCGAATTTGACAATGTAGACGACTATGTTGAATTTATTCGCAAGCGGACTTTTTTTGATGAGTTCAGCAATTTGTTCACGCATCCGAACGAATTGCCGCGCTTTCGCCCCAACCCTGACCCTCATGCCGGCTTCATTCAGGACGGTAAAAATATCCGCAACTATTTCCGTGCGGCGATGGATGTCATGGATGAAGAGATTGAGAATGAGCGCAAGAAAAGATGGTGAAAAACGCTAAGTCGCGCACTCCAGCGCGCAAAAGAAATTCACCCAACCCATCCGTTCAACAAGCGCCTCCTGAATTCTCCGCCAAACATGAACCAGACGCAAAATTAACGCGAACGAAAACCCGAGTCACCACGCACGCGGGACCGTTGCCTTCGCCGGAAGATTTTGCGTATTACAATCAAACTTTGCCGAATGCCGCCGAACGCATCATGGTAATGGCGGAAAAACAGTAGCAATCGCGCGCTAAAGGACAAGACCGAGTGCTTGCCAATGACCGACTGCGCATTTTGGGTGCGGTCTTGTTTGACATCGGATTGCTCGCCGTTGTCATCACTGCGATTATCCATAACAATACTATCGTCGCCGTGCTTGGTACTTGGCGGGGTAATTACTTTCGTTCTACAACAGATTCGCGACTGGTTAAAACCGCGAAAATAACGCCATCCAAACCCCGCCGAATCCGTCACCACCGGCGCGCTCCGCGCTCAATTGATCAGCGAATTAATTGAGCGGCGAATTGCGCGGCGGCTCGTTTATCCAACGCTCCCCCATGCCCCCATCCATCGCCATCATCCTCAAAGGCTATCCACGATTATCGGAAACCTTCATCGCTGAGGAAATCCATGCATTAGAACAAACCGGCATGGCGATTACCCTCTTTTCGCTACGCGCGCCGACCGACCCGCACACCCATCCGGTGCATCAAGCAATTCGCGCGCGCGTGGCGTATTTGCCGGAATACTTGCACCGTCAGCCGCTCCGCGTGTTGCGCGCGTGGTGGCAAGTGCGCCGCCAGCCGCAGTACCGACCCGCGCGCCTCGTCTGGTGGCGCGATTTGCGTCGGGAGTTGCCACCAAACTGGCGCAACCGCGCGCGGCGTTTCGGTCAAGCCATGGTGTTGGCGGCCGAGTTGCCGCCCGAAACCACCCTACTCTACGCGCATTTTTTACACACGCCGGCGTCGGTGGCGCGTTATGCCGCCATTCTGCGCACCCTTCCATGGAGTTGTTCGGCGCACGCCAAAGACATTTGGACGATTCCCGAATGGGAGAAACGCGACAAATTGAACCACTGTCGCTGGCTGACCACTTGCACGCGCGCCAACTGGCAACATCTGCGCGCGCTGGCAAAACATCCGCAACGCGTTGCGCTGAACTATCACGGCTTAGCGTTGTCTCGCTTTGCCAAGCACGCGCCGCAGCGCTCCAACCGCGATGGCGGCGACCCGACCCGCCCGGTGCAAATCCTCAGCATCGGTCGCGCGGTGACAAAAAAAGGCTATCGCGGATTGCTCAACGCGCTGGCGGATTTGCCGCCCACTTTGCACTGGCAACTAACGCACATCGGCGCCGGTCCGTTGCTGCCCGATCTTCGGCAACAAGCGCACGCGCTCGGCATCGCGCATCACATAAACTGGCTCGGACCGCAGGCGCAGCAGACCGTATTAGATTGGTATCGCAAAGCCGATTTTTTCGCGCTGAATTGTTGCATCGCCGCCGATGGCGACCGCGATGGCTTACCGAATGTTTTGGTGGAAGCGCAGAGTCAAGAATTGGCGGTGGTTGCCACCAACTTGTCCGGTATTCCGGAACTGATTCAAGACCGCGTCAACGGATTATTGGTGGCGGCAAACGACCGCCATGCGCTATGCGATGCGTTGCGCCGCTTAATCACCGACCCTATTTTACGGCGGCGGTTGGGAAAAGCCGGGCGTGAAATCGTATTTGCGCAGTTTGATATGACGCGCAATTTTGCCAAACTCCATTCGCTATTTACCGCTCACGAATAGCAATGCTCCGCGGCCGGGAATGCGCCGCTTTTCACCTCCGCCACATAATCGGCAAGCGCGCCTTGCACCCCATTCGGCTTGCCTTTCAGGTAGTTTTTAACGAATTTAGCGGTTTTGCCCGGGTATAACCCCAACAAGTCATGCCACACCAAGATCTGTCCATCCACCTCGGCGCCGGCGCCGATGCCGATGACCGGCACGGTCAACGCCTTCGCCAGCCGCCGCCCTAACGACGCCGGCACGCATTCAAGCAAAATTAAACTGGCGCCGGCTTGCTGCAACACTTTGGCTTCGTCAATAATCAATTGACCCTGCGTTGGGTCGCGTCCTTGCACGCGATACCCGCCGAGATGATTGACCGATTGCGGCGTCAGCCCCAAGTGCGCGCAGACCGGAATGCCGCGTTCGCTTAACAATCGAGTGCTCTCGGCGAGCCACGCGCCCCCTTCCAGTTTCACCATGTGCGCGCCTTCGCGCATTAAGATGGCGGCGTTTTCCAAACTCTTCGCCGCTGAGTAATAACTCATAAACGGCAAATCCGCCATCAGCAACGCGCCGCCATTGCCGCGCCGCACGCAACGAACATGATAGGCAGTATCTTTAATCGTGACCGGCAAACTACTGTCGTGCCCTTGGATGACCATGCCGAGCGAATCACCGACCAACAGAATTTCCACCCCGGCGGCGGTGGCGGCGACCGCGCCGCAGTAGTCATACGCAGTCAGCGCAACCAACTTTTCGCCGGCGCTTTTCATCTCGCCAAGCGTATGGATGGTGATTCTTTTTAGGCGGTTGGATTGAGCGGACATTGCAACGCAGGTTAGCGGTTGGCATATCAATTTTTAAATTTCCGTACGACACAGAACAACACCAGCCAGAATGCGCCCAAAGCCAGACTCCCGTTGCCAAGCCAATGCAAAATGTGCGCGATTTGGTGCAACGAATCCGATACGGTGGCTATATCCGAGCCGATATTTGCCTTCGCTCCGCCGGGCAGATACCGAAAAAATGAAAAATTACTGCTCTCGGTTAGAACCTTCATCGTAGTCAATTCCGCAACCGCCCGCCGCGCGCATAACGCCGCCACGCCGACCATCATAATGAAA
>JAHRAW010000216.1 GCA_020027415.1 Gammaproteobacteria bacterium | reverse complement strand
GCCCGGCTAACGCGGCAATGGAAGCATGATCCGGACCCGCCGTATCAAAAAGTTTATGCGCGCAATCGCGATTGAAATCATGGCATTGCGGTTGCAACGCGTCGGCAAATTGCGGCGCGATATACATAACGCCCAAGTGAGTCGCATAGGTTTTATAGGCGCTGAAACAATACGCATCCGGTTGCAGAACGCCGATTTGGGGCAACTGGTGGGGGGCATACGAAACCCCGTCTAAAATAATTTTACTGCCGTTTTTGCGACACAATTCAATTGCTTCGGCAACCGGATTGAGGCTGCCGAGAATATTGGAACTATGCGTCATGCATACGATTTTCACGCGGCGATCCAACAATCGGCGCAAATCGGTTAGCGACAACTCACCGCTGCGCGGGTCCGCCTCCCACACGATTAATTCGGCGCCGGTGCGTCGGCAAAGTCGCTCCCACGCGCCGATATTGGCTTCGTGATCTTGCCCCGTTACCATAATTTTGCGGCTTAATTTCGCGCCCGCGTTGCCGTCCGCTTGCTTGCCGCCCACTATGCCCGCGCAAGCGATTGCCAAGCTATTAATGTTTTGCGTGGTGGAAGGTCCCAGGGTGAGGGTCGCCATCGGCACGCCTAACAACGCGGCCATGGTTTGGCGACCGCGGTCCATTTGTTCGCCGGCGGCGACGCCGATTTCACTGGCGCCGTACGGTTGCACTTTGTTGTTGCGGTAAAAATGAAGCAACTTGTCCAGCACCGCGCCGACCACATAACTGCCGCCCGCGTTTTCAAAAAACGCGGTTTTTGCCGGCAATGATTGCGCAAACGCAGGAAAACAAGAACGGACGAATGTTAAGTCCAGTTTCGGCTTCGCGGATGGGTGGCTGGCGGCTGGTTTCATTGGGATTGGATAAAAAGTTGGCGCTTGAAGTCGGCGAATGGATGGGATAAAATCCGCGTGTGCCGCAGATGCCGTGTTAGCGGTGCAATCAATCTAAATCGTCAGCCCCTCATCTTTAACACGAGCCAACCATGAGTTATCAAGCGCTTGCCCGCAAGTGGCGTCCGAACACCTTTGACGAAGTGCTTGGTCAAGAGCATGTGGTTTCGGCGTTGCGCAATGGCTTAGACAGTCAGCGCGTTCACCATGCATTTTTGTTCACCGGCACGCGCGGGGTGGGCAAGACCACCTTGGCGCGGATTTTCGCCAAGTCGCTGAATTGCGAGCAAGGCGTTAGTTCCACGCCGTGCGGAAAGTGCGTGGCATGCCGCGGCGTTGGGCAAGGAAATTTCATTGATCTCATTGAGGTGGACGCCGCTTCGCGCACGAAAGTGGATGATACCCGCGAACTGCTGGACAATGTGCAATATACCCCGACCCAGGGGCGTTTCAAAATCTACCTCATTGACGAGGTGCATATGCTGTCCACGCATAGTTTCAACGCGCTGCTGAAAACGCTGGAAGAGCCGCCCGAACATGTCAAGTTCCTGTTAGCCACCACCGACCCGCAAAAACTGCCGACCACCATCCTGTCGCGTTGCATTCAGTTCAACCTGAAAGCGATGGACCTTGAGCAACTCAGCGCGTTGTTGGAGAAAATTCTAAAAGCGGAAAAAATTAAATACGAACCGAGCGCGTTGCTGATTTTAGCGCGTTCGGCAAATGGCAGCGCCCGCGATGCGTTGAGTTTGCTTGACCAAGGCATCGCCTTTGGTAATGGTGAAGTGCGCGCCGAAAAAATTCGCACTATGTTGGGCATGATTGACGAGCAGTTTATCCACCAGTTGTTGACGCAAGTTTGCCGCGGGCAAGCGGCGGAAGCGTTGGAAACGGTTGCCGCCATGATGCTACGGGCGGCGGATTTCGGTGCCGCGCTGGATGAAATTCTAACCACCTTGCACAACATTTCCTTGCATCAAATTAGCCCCCAAGCGGTGGCATGGAAAGGCATTGATGCAACGGCTTTATCCGAGTTGGCGCGCCAAGTGGATGCGGAATTGTTGCAACTGATGTATCAAATTGCGTTGCTCGGGAAACGAGATTTGTCGTTAGCGCCCGACCCGCGCAGTGGCTTTGAAATGATTCTGTTGCGTATGATTGCGTTCCGCCCCGACCGCCATGCTACGGCGGCGGCACCGCTGACTCCGACTCCAAAGACCGCCGCCCAAGGCGCGGTGCGGGCAACGAAAGCGGCTACCACCGTCACACCGCCAACCGCCCGGCATGCGGGCGCGGCTGACCAAGATTCTAAACTTGCCACCGCAACCGCGCATGGCGATGACTCAAACAGCGCAAAAAATACCGAGGCGATTGGTGATGGCGCTGCGGGTAGGGGCAGGGATAGTGCGGATTCGGTGATTACTTTGGAGCAACTCGCCCACGGGGGTCGCTGGGCGGAGTGGGTTGCGCAAGCCGGGTTAAAAAATTTGGAACGGGAAATGGTGATGAACATGGCGCTCCGCTCGGTGGTCGGCGATACTTTGAACTTGACTCTGGACAGCGAACACCGATATTTGTTGGACGCGGCTCGGGTGAAAAAGATTGAACAGCATTTCAGCAAAAAATTGACGCGCAAGATCCAACTGAATGTAACCTTGGGGGAAGCCAACGGGGAAGTCAACGGCGCAACCGAGGCAACGCCTTCGCAGCGGCAAAATCATGCCCAACAGGAAAAACAACAAGCGGCTGAACAAGCCTTCCATGAAGATCCAAACGTACGACAATTAGTGGATTTGTTTGAAGCCGAAGTGGATGACGATTCAATTCGCGCGCCGCATGAGACTTGAGAATTGAAACATGAGGCTTGAAAATTGACGCGTGAAGCATAATTTCTCTTACCAAGCAGGCGGGGGCGACGACCATGAGCGGTGGACTGGCGGATATGATGAAGCAGGCGCATGCCATGCAGAAAAGCATGCAAAAGGCGCACAAGGAATTAGCCAAAAGCGAGGTGCGCGGTGAATCCGGGGGCGGCTTGGTTACGGTCACCATGACCGGTCGGCATGATGTGCGCAAGATTGAGATTGAGGCAAAGTTGATGGATGACGAACGCGCGGTGCTGGAAGAGTTAGTGGCGGCTGCGGTCAACGATGCAGTGCGTAAAGTCGCCCGCATGACCGAAGAGAAAATGGGCGGCTTGAGCGGCGGTTTGAATCTGTCCGACCTCAAAATCCCCTTTTGATGGAATGGTAAATGGCGGATCCGCGCGCCGTTGAGGCGCTGAAAGCGGCTTTGCGACGACTTCCCGGGGTCGGTCCGAAATCGGCTCAGCGAATGGCGTTTCATTTGCTGGAACGCGACCGCGACGGTGCGCGGCAGATTGGCGAGGCAATTGTAGCGGCGTTGTGCAAGGTCAATCATTGCCGGCGGTGCAACAATTTCAGCGAAGCGGAAACTTGCGCCATCTGCGCCTCCGCCAAAAGAGACGCCGCGCGCTTGTGCATCGTGGAAACCCCCGCCGACCTGGAAGCGATTGAACAAGCCGGCGTATATCAGGGCATGTATTTCGTGTTGATGGGGCATCTGTCGCCGCTGGACGACATCGGTCCGGCGCAACTGGGAATTGACCGCTTATTGGCGTTAGCCAAAGCGGACCCCATCGGCGAAATCATTTTAGCGACCAACCTCACCACCGAAGGACAAGCGACCGCCGATTTCATCATTGATTTGGTGCAGCCGAGCGGAATTTTAGTAACCCGCTTGGCGCGCGGCATGCCGATGGGCGGCGAGTTGGAATACATGGATCCAGGCACCTTAAACCAGGCTTTTTCCGAGCGCCGAGAAGTTGAATCGCATAGCGCGGCGGCGCGCGCTGACAATTGAATTGAGGATTTAACAATTACCTTTTGTGATACACTTATAGTTCAAATTTAACCCAGACCCGTCATGGGGGAGCCATCATTATGAAATCATCCGTCACTAAATTTGGCATGAACGCGCCCATCGCGCCGACCACTGAGCTTGCCGCGGCGGCTGGTTGCGTGTTGCTCAGTTTGTTGTTAGTCGCGCCGTTGCACGCCAAAACCCTCAACCTTGCTTATGACGCCGACCCGGTGTCGCTGGACCTTCACGAGCAACTCTCCGGCGGCACCTTGCAATTTTCCCACATGGTATGCGACCCGCTACTGCGTTGGAATCAAGAATTGGAGTTTGAACCGCGGCTGGCGCGCAGTTGGCGACGCCTTAATGACAGCACGGTGCGTTTTACTTTGCGTCAAGGCGTTCAATTCCATTCGGGACGCGAAATGACCGCGAAGGATGTCGCATTTACTTTTGAGCGGCTCAAGAATAGCGAAGATTTCAAAGGCGTGTTCGCCAACTTCACCGCCGCCAACATCGTGGATGCGTACACCATTGATTTGGTCACGGAAGGTCCGTATCCGTTGGTGGAGCATACCGCAACTTATATTTTCCCTCTGGACAGCGAGTTTTACCGCGGCGTGGATGAGCTCGGTCGCGACAAGGCGGAAATTGTCAAGCATGGCGATTCTTTCGCCGCCACCAATATCTCTTGCACCGGTCCATACACCGTCGCTACGCGCGAGCAGGGCGTTAAAGTCGTGTTTGAGCGATTCGCTAATTATTGGGATATCGATTCGCCCGGCAATGTCAGCCGCATCGTGTTTACCCCGATTCATGAAGGTCCGACTCGGGTGGCGGCGTTGCTGTCCGGCGGCATTGATTTTGCCGCGCCCATTCCGCCCACCGATTTGGCGCGCATTGAGCGTAGCGACCGGGTTAATCTGGTCACCATGAGCGGCACTCGCATCATCACTTTGCAATTGAACCAGAAGCGCAAAGCAGAGTTTGCCGATGTGCGCGTGCGGCGGGCGATTGTGTATGCGGTCAACAATGCCGGCATCGTGGAGAAAATCATGAAAAATTTCGGCACCGCGGCGGCGCAACAGAGCCCCAAGGGATATGTGGGACATCACCCCGGACTGAAGCCGAGATATGACCTGAAAAAAGCCAAAGCGTTGATGGCGGAAGCCGGGCTTGCCGACGGCTTCAGCGTTACCATGATGGCGCCGAACAATCGTTATGTGAATGACGCCAAAATCGCCGAAGCGGTGGCTGGCATGTTAGCCAAGATTAATATTAAGGTGGATTTGATTACCATGCCGAAGGCGCAGTATTGGACCAAGTTTGACGAACGCGCCGCCGACATGATGATGATTGGCTGGCATTCCGACACCGAAGATTCCGCTAATTTCAGCGAATTCCTGGTGATGACTCCGGACCAAGAGAGCGGCTATGGGCAGTATAACAGCGGCAACTATTCCCATGCCGAAGTAGACCGATTGGTGCGCGCCAGCGCCCAACAGACCGACCCCGAAAAGCGCGCGAAGATGTTGCAACGGGTGGAGAAAATCTTGTATGACGACGCCGCATTCGTACCGTTGCATTGGCAAGATCGCGCTTGGGCGGCTGCCAAAGGGGTGCATATTGAACGCATCGTCAATGTCATGAATTTCCCCTACCTGGGCGATTTGGTGATTGATTAACAAGCGCAATTATCCCCGCTTGTTGCCGCTCGGCAAGCGGGGGTTGAATTTCTGCAACATCACCGCGTCAGCGCGGCAAATTGCATCGTAACTTGCCGCCGATGTTCGCATTTCTTCTTCGGCGGTTGGGGCAGGGCGCGGTGGTCATGGTGGTCATCAGCGTGCTCAGTTTTTCCATTCAGGATGAATTAGGCGACCCGTTGCGCGAGTTGGTGGGGGAATCGGTGTCCGAGCAAACCCGCCACCAGTTGCGCGAGGAAATGGGCTTGAATGACCCATTTCTGACGCAGTACGGGCGTTTCCTGCGCGCCGCGCTCGGCGGTGATCTCGGCACTTCGTATTTTTTTAAGCGCCCGGCGTTGGCGGTGATTATGGATAAACTGCCGGCGACGATTGACTTGGTCATCGCCGCCACTTTCTGGATATTGCTGTTCTCCATTCCGGTGGGCATGTTCGCCGCCATCCACCCCCGCCACTGGTTTTCCAATTTGACGATGGGGCTCAGTCTCGTCGGCATTTCCGTGCCGGTGTTTTTAACCGCGATTTTCCTGATTTATCTGTTTTCGGTAGAATTGGGATGGCTGCCGTCGCATGGTCGCGGCGCAACCGTCCTATTGTTTGGGGATTGGGAAACCAGTTTACTGACTGTGGACGGATTAGCCCATTTATTGTTGCCGAGTTTGTCATTGGCGTCGGTCATCCTGCCGTTGTTCGTGCGCATGATTCGCGCGGAAATGATGGAGGTTCTGGAATCCGAATATATCAAGTTCGCGTGGGCGAAGGGGCTCAAAAAATCCCGCATCTGGATGTTGCACGCGTTCAAAAACACCCTGCTGCCGGTGATTACCGTGGGCGGAGTGCAACTCGGCATCATGGTGTCATACACCATCCTCACTGAGAAAGT
>JAHRAW010000214.1 GCA_020027415.1 Gammaproteobacteria bacterium | reverse complement strand
ATGCGGCCGAACTCAAAGCCGCGCCATCAAACGCCTTGACACCGGAAATGCTCGCCGCGCGCAACGACTACCAAATAGCGCAGGTTAATAAAAATGGCGTCCAGGGCAAGTGGCTAGACGGCAATCTCAGCGACCTTGCTGATTCAATCAAAGATGTGGATGACCGCGACATTAAATTCGTTGTCCAAGAATTAAAACAAGCGATTGCCGACGCTGCCGCGACCATCACGCGTAAAACCACCGAGGAACTGGCGGAAGTATTGCAAGTTATTTACAAGCCGAAGGCTTCGGAAATTGACCAACGCCCGGCGCGAATAGCGTGTCTGCTGCTTACCAATACGGCGTTGTTGCACGACCGCATGGAAGAAAAAGACACCGTGCGCGGTTTGGCGAAACTCAACTCGCTGCAAAATGCCCCCAACATTCACGCCACGCTGCTTGCTAGTTGGCGCAAAATTCGCCAAGTAGATTATGCGCCGGTGATTAACCCCGCCATCGCGATACTGCAAACCATGCCCAACCACCGGCGCACGCTTGACGCGTTGCGCATGCTTGTGGATGCGTGCCTGAAAGTTGCGCCGCGCATCCGCCGTTTGCGCCTTGACCACGCCGGCCCCCTGTATCACACGCTGCTTGAGTCGGCGAAATACGACGGCTCGTTTTACACCAGCACCCCGGCCTCAATCTTGCTTGCCGGAATCGCTATGCCGCCGTCGTGGCTGGGCGTGGGTTGGGATGATGTTGAGCAACTCGCCAAACTTAAAATTTGCGACCCCGCCTGCGGCACCGGCACATTGCTGATGGCGGCGGCGCGGGCGATGCAAGAGCGGCTGACCGCCGCCGGCGGCAACGGCGAAAAACTTAACCGGCTGCACACCCACCTGGTTCAAGATATTTTGTATGGACTTGACATCAACCGCCACGCGATTCATCTGGCGGCGAGTATGCTTACCCTAAGCGCGCCCACCGTGGATTACAACAAAATGAATATGTTTCAGATGCAAAACCATGTTGAGCGCGCCGACCAATCAAAACACGGCATGCTGGACAAGGTGCGTGCGGGTTCTCTGGACTTGCTGATTGACAACGAACAATACATCTCAGGTCTTGTGCATGACACCGAACAGATGAAAATTACCGCGCATGGCGTCGCCGCGGATGTGCCGCAGATTAAAAACTTGTGCGATATAGTGATTATGAATCCGCCGTATACGCGGAATTCTCTGCGCAACTTGCATCTCCCCGACAAAGACCGCAAAGCGATTCAAAAGCATGAAGTTGAAATCGCAAAGCAGGCGGTGGATACCGCGCATCGCCGCATCATAGACCAAACCGCGCTCGGTTCATTTTTTATCCCGATTGCAGATACGCTGTTGAAAAAAGACAGCGGCACTTTGGCGATGGTTTATCCTTTTGCTTTTTGCACCGCCCCAAGCCAAAAACAAACGCGTGCATTTTTAACCGACCCTGAACGCTTTCACCCGGAACTGGTGATTACCAGCCACGACAATCGGCGCATCTTCTTTTCGGAAGACACGAACATCCATGAGTGCTTAATCGTCGCCCGGCGCGCCGGCTACTACGCCAAGCCGCCGACCTGCACGCACTTCGTATCGCTGGCGGAAAACCCCGCCACCGCCAACGGCGCGCGCCAACTCGCCAAAGCAATCATCAAAGCCCTGAACGGCAACTCCAGTCCGCTCGGCGAATACGGACACATGACCCGCGTTAAAACCGAAAAGTTGCGCAACCGCACATGGAATGAAGCGTGTTTTTACGAGCAGTCATTATTTCGCGACTATCAAAAAGTAGCCGCAAATCCGGCGATTGCGCCCATCGCCGAAGTCGCCAAAGTGGAGCCGGCGGGGCGGCGCGTGCAAGATGCGTTCACCAGAGTAAAGCAACGCCAAAGCCCCGACCGCCGCGCGCTGTGGGACCACAAAACCGCGCGCCAAACCCGCATGAAAACAACGCCGGATTCCTACATCATCTGGACCAAAGGTAAACATGATTATGCCGCGAAGTTATGGGAAAAGCGTGGCAACCTGCTACTTGCCGGACGGTCTCGGCTTAATTTAAATAGAACGCTGGCTGTTTATTCGCAAGATCCAATACTTGGCTCCGCCTTTGTTCCCGTTGTGCCGAACGCAGACAACAAAGAAGAACTTTGC
>JAHRAW010000204.1 GCA_020027415.1 Gammaproteobacteria bacterium | reverse complement strand
ACGGTAGCAGCGTTTGATGACGGGCTCATCGAGATTGGTAGGAATTTTTGTTTTAATCATGCAGATCCGAAATGCGAGAACTGTCCAATAAACCAACATTGTGAGGGCTATCAGAGTGCCGATCAGTCTTTAATAAAGGACTATCGGACTTAAAATTTCTCGTAACATTGCAATTAAAAATTCAACGAAATATCCCGATGCTTTGCCTGACAAGCGGCGATGTCTTTTGCTTGTTCCTTGCTCAGACGTTTTTGCAAACGCAAGCCGATATTACTTTTGATACGGTCGTTGTACGCATCAAGCGCCGGTAGCAGGGCGGTGGCGGCGGTGGTGCGCCAGGTAATTTCTTGCTTGAACATAGCGGTGGCTTGGCGCAACGGTTGAGTTGCCGAGTTTATAGTTAGCGGTTCCGCTTTGAGCGCGCGGCGAACTTCGGTTAGTTTGGTTTGAATGGGATGCACTCCGCTGAGCGGGCGCAACGCTCTTTCCAGTTGTTTGATTTCCGCGATCGCTTGCTGCGCCGAACCGGCGGCGATGAGGCGCTCCAGCTCCCGCCACGGTGCTTCCAAAGCCGCCAACGATGCGCGCTGCTGAATCATTCCGCGCACCTCAGCGAGCGTTTGATACGCGCTGTCAACATTTTGCCGATAGGCGCGGCGCGCCTTTTGCTCGGTGTTAAGCAGTTCCGCGTAGGCCGCCTTGGCGGCATGCCAATTGCTTGGGATGTCGGCAAGCAACGCCGCCTTGTTTTGTTTTAGTTGCGCGATGCGCGCGGCGAGTTCCGCTTGTTTTTGCGCGGTGCTTTGGATGTGTTGAATGCGCTGAAAATTAATTTCGGCTTGTTGAATTTTGCGCTCAAGGCGGCGGATTTTTTGTTGGATGCGCCGCACCTCACGATGCAACGGGGCGTACTCCTGCTGAGAAGAATTCAGTTCGGTTTCAGCGGACGCCACCCTATCAACCAACGCAAAGGTATCGTTCGCCGCCGCAAAACTGGCGCGCAGGGCGGCGCGGTGTTGGTTCGGCAGACTGGATACATCCACGCCGCGGACGCGCTGAATGCTGTCTATGATGCGCGCTTGCGCATGCCGATATTCAGCAAACACCCGCCGCTCTAAGCAATGCTGCAGTCGCGGATTAATCGGCGGCGGTGCAGTCTCCGAAGTTAGGTAGGTGCGAGACGGCATATAGTTGACCAAACTTGGGAAGTAACCGGCGATGCCCAAGCCGATCAATTGCAAAACGATGAAGGCAGCCGCGCCGCGGTAAATCTGCGTGGTTTTCACTTGCGGCGGCGCCACGCCGCGCAAGTAAAACAACGCAAAACCGAATGGCGGGGTTAGGAACGAGGTTTGGATATTCAAGCCGACCATCACGCCCAACCAAACCGCGGTGACATTGGCGCTTGGGTCGGCTAACAAAATCGGCGCGACGATCGGCACCACCACCACGGCGATTTCAATGAAGTCCAAGAAAAAGCCAAGCAAGAAGATGACCGCCATGACCACCACGAACTGCATCCAGAAGCCGCCCGGCAAGCTGGTGAGAAATTCCTTAACCAAGTGTTCGCCGCCGAAGCCGCGAAAAGCCGAAGTCAGCATGGCTGCGCCGATGAGAATGATGAACACCATGGAAGTGGTTTTGGCGGTTTCAATCATCACGCCGCGTAAAGTATCGTCAATGGTATAGGCGCGCCAAGCGCTCCACAGCACCGCCACCGCAAGCGCTGCCACCGCAAGCGCCGCGCCGGCGATGCCCAAGCGGTCGCGGTCGCTGTGGATGTTTTTGATATTCAAATCAAAGCCATTCACCAGCGCGAACAGCACGATCGTGGCGCCGATGGCGAGCAGGGCCGGTCGGTATGCGCCGCGCTTGCCCGCCATCAGCCGATACCCCGCCATGAGCATGGCGCCGACCGCGCCGATGGCACCGGCTTGATTGACGGTTGCCACGCCCATTACGATGGAGCCTAGTACCGCGAAAATCAACGCCAACGGCGGCACCAAAGCCACCGCCACTCGCCACCAGAATTGGCGGTCGTAGTTGCCGTGATACGGAACTGGCGGCGCGGTGTTGGGGCGTAGCGCGGCGCTGATTAGAATGTAGGCCATGTAAATTGCCACCAACAGCAAGCCGGGCAGGAGCGCGCCCATGAACATATCGCCGGTGCTTGCCGAGGTGATGCCGAGTTCCGATGGCATGGAGAACTCGCCGGTGACCTCTCGGTATTCGGCTTTACGCAGGGTGCTTGCTTGGTCCACCGCGCTGGATAACTGGTCGGCGAGGATAATCAGCACGATAGAGGGCGGAATGATTTGACCAAGCGTGCCGGCGGCGCAGATGGTGCCGCTGGCCAACGATTTGGAGTAGCGGTTGCGCAACATCGCCGGCAATGAAATCAGCCCCATGGCGATGACGGTGGCGCCGACAATCCCAGTGGTGGCGGCTAACAACGCGCCGACGAACACCACCGAAATGCCGAGTCCGCCGGGCACCGGACCAAACAACTGCGCCATGGTGACCAACAAATCTTCGGCGATTTTGGAGCGTTGTAGCATGATGCCCATGAACACGAACAGCGGAATGGCAATCAGCGTATCGCGCTCCACATCCCAATATAAACTGCGAAAATTGGTCACCCCGGCGCTCAGCCATTGGGTCGGTCCGTCTTGCGCGAAATAGGCGCTCGGGTCGCCGGCAAACCAGTAGCCGCATAGCGCCGCCAGACTAATCGCTAAAATGGACGAGCCGGGCAGCGCGAAAGCGACCGGATAGCCGGCGGTCAACGCCAACATCATCAGCAATAGCAGAATGGCAAGAAAGACGAGTTCCATAAAAAATTAAAAAAATTCGTGTTAAATAAACCGTATCCACATCGCAATGTCGACCAGCAACCGCGCGAAAATTTGGTTGAGTCTGCGCGCGTGCTTAGCCGACCTAAAACTCCGCACAAGTCGCCAGGTGATATCCGATGGTGAGCGGCAAGATCGCCCAGTGCCACATGGCGGTTGTCAATCTGGCATGTTGCCACGAAGCGGCGATTCTGCGCGCAAATCCGCGGCATTTTTGAGAAAGGCGGCGACCAACTGGAACGCCATGGAAACCGCGAAAATTATTAAAAATCCCGCCATCAGGTATTTGACATACATACCGTATCCGCTCTGCGAGATTTCAAAACCGAGTAGCGGGCTGCTGAGGCTGGCGCCTTTGCTGGACATACCTTGCAACAGAATCGTCCAGCACAGCGGCAACCCAAGCAACGTTGCGCCCGCCATATTTACCAACGCTTTGCCGCGCCGGCTGAAGTTGGCGTAGAACACATCCACCCGCACATGCCCTTCGTGCGCCAAAGTGTAGGCGCTGGCAAACAGAAATAGGGCGGCATACCAAAACCGCACCAAATCGCCCATGAACGCTTGTTCATAAGAAAACACGAAACTGGACACTACCACCTGAAATTCCGCCATCACCACTAAAATTGCCAGATAAATGAAACCAAGCGATCTGGAAAAGCAAGCCATGACGAGCGCCACGGCGATTAGCGGATAATGCACATAGGTGCCGCGGAAAATTGGTCTGCCGAGTTGTATGGCGAGGTGGTTGCCGGTCACGGTTTGCAGAAACCCCTCCACGCGCAGAAACGAAATCAGCATATCGCACAGCCCGATGAGCAACACCGCCCAGTAGGCGGCGCGAATCACATAGGCGGCGAAGGCGGCATACAAATCTGCATCATCGCGCAACGAACGCGCCGGGGTGGCGACCGCCAGCAGCGGCGCGGCGAGCAATATCAGCGCATAACTGAGCCATTGCAGATAGCCTTGAAGCGGTATTTGCGAGGTTGGCGCCGCCGAGGAAAACCCCAAGCGCGCGAGCAGTTGGGAAAATTCGGCTCCGCCACGCCCGTAAACCAGATAACTGTTGAGCAGAAACAACATCATCGCCACCATCATCAGCGCCGCTAACGCGCGCAATAGCATGGTTACGCGGTCGCCTCGGTTGCTCAGAACTGGAAATATCACGCGCGGTAAAGGTGGTTAATTGCTTGGATATCGCGGTCAAATGGCGATCTGCAAGCCGGCAAATTTTTGAATTCGCAAGCGCGTCCCATCAACCAACCAACGCATATCCCGCCCCCGATGAAGAGGGCGGGACGGAGGCATGAATCGCGGATGGTCAGCGAACCGCCGACCCGCCGATCGACTACAAACCAAGCACTCGGTTTCGTTGGCGGACATACTCTTGGTCGGAGATCTTTGCCCAGGCGCCGATGTTGGCGCGCGCTTTGACGAAACTGGTGTGAATGCGCCGCGCCAAACCGCTGTGCTCAACCACTTCTGCGAACACTTCTTGGGCGGCGCGTCCGAAGGCGTCGTAGATGTCGTCGTTGAAACGTTTCAACTGCACGCCTTGTTCGCTGATGAGTTTGGCGAGTGCTTCGCCGTTTTTGGCGTTGTATTCCGCCATCATCACATCGTTTTCCATAGACGCCGCGGCTTCAATCATTATCTGGTCGGCTTTGGATAACCCCTCCCAGAAATCTTTGTTGATGCCAATCGCCAACATCGCGCCCGGTTCATGCATGCCCGGGTAGTAATAGTATTTGGCGGCTTCGTAGAACTTCATCACATCGTCATTCCACGGTCCGACCCATTCGGTCGCGTCAATCGCGCCGGATACCAAGTTCTCGTAAATCTGGCTGCCCGGCAACGACACCGGCGAGGCGCCGAGTTTTGCCAGCACATCGCCGCCAAGCCCGGGGATGCGCATTTTCAAACCCTTGAAGTCGTTGGCGGAGTTCATTTCTTTACGGAACCAACCACCCATCTGCACGCCGGTATTGCCGCACATCAGCCCTTTCAGCCCGGCTTCGCCGGCGAGTTCGTCCCATAGTTCTTGTCCGCCGCCGAAACGAATCCACGCGTTTATTTCGGTGTAGGTCAAGCCGAACGGCACTGAGGTGAAATACGCCCAGCCGGGGTGTTTGCCCTTCCAGTAATATTCCGCGCCATGGTAAATCTGCGCGTTGCCGGAAGCCACTTCGTCAAATGAATCAAACGGTTTCACGCGTTCGCCGCCGGCGAAATATTCCACCACGATGCGCCCGTCGCTCATGTCGTTCACCCGCTGGGCGAAACGCTGCGCGCCGGTGCCGAGACCGGGGAAATCGCGGGGCCAAGTGGAAACCATCGTTACATCAATGCGTCTTTTCACCACCGCCGGGGCTTGTATCTGGTCGTCTTGGTTGCAACTGGTGAGCGCGACCGCAA
The DNA here is from genome assembly GCA_020027415.1 of Gammaproteobacteria bacterium. Lineage (GTDB taxonomy): Bacteria > Pseudomonadota > Gammaproteobacteria > Arenicellales > Poriferihabitantaceae > JAHRAW01. Next base: position 10,033 of record JAHRAW010000204.1, on the reverse strand, counting down.
CGGCGGTGACGGTTGCCCCAGCGGCGGCGCCTTTTAGGAGTTCTCTACGTTTCATTTCATGTTGCCTCGTCAGTAAATTAAAGTTTGCCTCATTGGTGTTGCCGGAGGCGCGGGGTTTGTGAGCAAGCCCGATGGGTTGTTCGCGGCGGATATGATTTGGTTGCCCATGCCTCTCCGCGCGGTAATCCCAATCCGGGGCTTGTAGTATAGCAACTCATGAACGGGGTTGCGCTTCGCCTAAGGCAAGCAATGATGCCGAATAAAACAAAGCGAAAGCGCGCGGCTACAAGGTGGCGGCTAAAAAAATCACTAACGCCACCACCAAGCCAATCGGCAGCAAAAACCCGGACCAGTCTTTCGGCGCTTGTTTGCTGCGTTCCAACATCGTTTTCACGCCCGGGAAAATCCACATCAGCAACAGCAACGCAAACACGCCGAGCAAGATTTGCTCCCAAGTTTCCATTTCCACAAGGCTCCGATGAGGGTTTTTGATGCGGCGAGTTTGACTTGCCAACGGCGGCATGCTTGGCTCGCATGTCGGGCTCGCATTTTTGGTTAATTGCAAGCACGATATCACATTTTGCGGCGGCGGGCATGCCGAGTGGTTGGTTAGGGTTGGCGGGCGGCGGCATTGGCGGCCGCATCCGCATGGGAACAGCGCAACTGGCTGAGGTTGAGCCCCAGGCTGAGGTCGGTTTTCAGCGTGAACAAGGTTTTCGCCAAGCGCGCATCTTGCTTGCCGCGTTGGAGTTTGGCGTTGATTTTGTGCGGCAGGGTGGTTGCGGTTAGCAATTTTTCAAGGCTGCCGTGCCGAGCCAGCAGTTTGGCGGCGGTGCGCACGCCGATGGATTGCACCCCGGGGATGGATGCGCTGCTATCGCCAGCCAACGCCAACAAGTCGGGCAGTTGCCAGGGCTGCACTTGAAAGCGTTGCATAATCAGATCGCGGTCCAGGTAGCGTTGCCCGAAATGGTCAAACACGGCAATATGCGGACTCAGCAGTTGGCAATAGTTGCGGTCGGTGGACAAGATTAACGCCTGCCCGTTGCGTTGCGCAATTTTGACCGCCGTGGTCGCAATCACATCATCGGCTTCATAACCGGAGAGCGAAAAACATTTCAGCGCGAGGGCGTTGACAGCCTGCGCGAACTGCTCCAAACCGCGCCGCAACGGTGGCGGCATGGGCGGACGCTTGCTTTTGTAGTTTGGGTGCAGTTCGTGTCGCCAGTTGCGCCCGTCGGAGTCCAGCACCACTAAGCAATGACTTGGACGATGTTGTCGTAGCGCGCGTTGCAGCGAGGCAACCGAAGCGGCGATGACCGCGTCCATGAGTTCGCCTGAGTTTGATTGATTCGGTTGCTGGGTTGCCGCCCGCGCCGCGTAAATCCGCCGCACCAAATTCAACCCATCCGCTAACAAGGCTTTCATCGCAGCTTGCGGTTCGTGGACGGCGATGGTTATCGGCGCGCCGCCGCCCAAACCTAATCGCTAATCAAGGTTAGAAATTCGGCGCGGGTGCGGTGGTCGGTGCGGAAACGCCCCAACATGGTGGATGTTTTCATCACCGAATTTTGTTTATGCGCGCCGCGCATCATCATGCACATGTGTTTTGCTTCAATAATCACGCCGACGCCGCGCGCCGCGGTGATGGATTCCACCGCATTGGCAATCTGGTCGGTCAGGTTTTCTTGGATTTGCAAACGCCGCGCATACATATCCGCAATGCGCGCGAGTTTAGACAGACCAATCACCCTGCCGGCTGGCAGATAGGCAATATGACACTTGCCGATAAACGGCAGAATATGATGCTCGCACAGCGAGTACACCTCAATATCTTGGGTGATTACCATCTGGTCGTTGTTGGATTCAAAAACCGCGCCATTGACCACCTCTGCGAGTTTCTGTTGATACCCATAGGTCAAATACTGCAACGCCTTGGCGGCTCTTGCCGGGGTTTTTTGTAGCCCATCACGCGCCGGGTTTTCGCCGATGGCGTTCAACAGCCCAAGGTAGTGCGCTGCGATGGAGTCAGTATCAGTCATGCGGTTTCATCTCACGGTTGGGGCGCGTTATTGTAGCACTCGCCGATTAGTTGGTTTAGTCGGTTTGATTGCTTGGGCGATTTACTTTGCCGAACATGCGCGTGGTAGCTGTTCGGCAATCAGCCGTTGCAGGCCGGCGGCGGCGCCGATATCAACGGTGATTTGGTTTGCCAGCGGCTTGCGTTCAAGCGCGGGCGCCCATCGCGGTCGCGCGGCGCAGTTGTTCGCGGCGATTGGCGGCGGTTTGTTGCGCCCGCCAGTCGTTAATCCAGTTGCCGCTGTTGTCAAGGATGAGGTCGGTTAACGCCGCGATGTGCTCATCGTGGTCGTTCAAGCACGGAATGTAGCCGTATTTAGTGCCGCCGGCGCGCCTGAAAATGTCGCCGTTTTTCAGCGCCGTTTCTTCCAATGTTTCCAAGCAGTCGGCGCTGAAGCCCGGGCAGATTACTTGCACGTTGCGTATGCCGGCTTGCGCGGCGGCGGTTAAAGTTTGCGCGGTATAGGGTTGCAACCATGGCTGCGCGCCCAGCCTGGATTGAAAACTCACTTGCCAATCTTTATCTTCCAGTTGCAGTTGTGCCGCCAGTAGGCGGGCGGTTTTCCAGCATTGGCAATGATAGGGGTCGCCGGCGGTAAAATAGGCTTGCGGCAGACCATGGAAAGACATCAGCAACAATTCACTGCCGCCATGCATTTTTCGGTACTCCCGAACCCGATTCGCCAACGCGCGAAGGTAGCCGGGGTGATCGTGATAGTGATTAATCAAGCGCACCGCGGGCAGCCACCGCCAAGCGGATAACTCGGCGCATACGGCGTCAAACGCGGAGGCGGTGGTGGTCGCCGAATACTGCGGATACAACGGTAGCACTAACAACCGCCGCGCGCCCGCCGCGCGCAACTTTGCCAGCGCGGCTTGGATGGACGGGTTGCCATAGCGCATGCCCAATTGCACGGTGAATAAATTGGGGGCGGCAATTGAAGCGCCATGCTGCGCCAAACGTTGTTGCAGTTTGCGTTGTTGGCGGATGGAAATACGCAGTAGCGGCGAACCATCTTCGCGCCACACCTTTTGATAGGCGGCGGCGGTTTTGCGCGGACGGGTGGTTAAGATGATTAAATGCAACACCCAAAACCAGATGATGCGCGGCACTTCAATTACGCGCCGATCCGATAGAAATTGTTTGAGATAGCGGCGCACATCGGCGGTGCGCGCCGAATCCGGCGAGCCGATATTGGTCAGCAGAACCCCGATGCAATCGGGCTCTCCATGCGCATGCGCAAAGATCGGCGGTTGCGCGGCGGTTTGGCGGGTGAATTTCAAGGCGGGAATGGAGAATGGGGAATAGGAAACGGGCAAGGTAAACGCGGAAATTCAAACTGGGGAGGCGGGGTTGGGGAGTTAGTCCAGCCCCAGGCCCCAGGCAACGCGAAACAATGCGCATGCAACGAACGCGCATACCACGCGCAACGGTTGCTTAATAATATAGCGGCGCGAGATTCTGGAGTCAAGGCGCGGGCGGGGCGGAATTGCACGACGGACTTGGCACAATGCTCTTTCTACTTTGCCATCAAGCGGGTATCATTTAGCCACCCAACCGACAGGAACCTGCCTTGAACTTCAACGCCTTTATTACTTGCGCGGTAACCGGCTCCGGCGACAGCGTGCGCAAGCATCCAAACATTCCGATTACCCCGCAACAAATCGCCGACGCCGCGATTGAAGCCGCGCAAGCCGGCGCCGCCATTGTGCATATCCATGTCCGCGACCCGCACAGCGGCGCGCCATCGCGCGACCCCAAATTATTTGCCGAGGTCGTGCACCGAATTCGCGACAGCGCGACTGATGTGGTGATTAACACCACCGCCGGCATGGGCGGCGATATGGTGTTCGGCGCGGGGGAAAATCCGTTGCCGTTGGACGCTGAGCACACCGACCTGGCGGGGCCGTTGGAGCGCCTTGCGCATGTGGAGCAACTGCTGCCGGAAATCTGCACTTTAGATTGCGGCACCATGAATTTTGCCGCCAGCAACTATGTGATGACCAACACCCCCGGCATGCTCAAAACGATGGCAAAGCGGGTGCAACAATTGGGCGTTCGCCCGGAACTGGAAGTGTTTGACAGCGGGCATCTGGTGTTGGTTAAGGAGATGGTGGCGGACGGGTTGTTGGATGCGCCGCTGATGATTCAGTTGTGCATGGGCATTCCGTATGGGGCGCCGGATGACCCGAGCACGTTGATGGCGATGGTCAATCAACTCCCCGCCGGGGCGATATTTTCGGCGTTCTCAATCGGTCGCAAGCAGTTGCCGTATGTGGCGATGGCGGTGTTGGCGGGCGGCAATGTGCGGGTTGGGCTGGAAGATAATCTGTATTTAGAGAAAGGCGTGTTCGCCAGCAACGCGCAGTTGGTGGAACGCGCGGTGACCATTTTGTCGGCGCTCAATGTCAATATTTTGGGGGCCGATGAAGTGCGCGCGCGGTTATCGCTTAAAAAGCAGTGAGCATCTCGTTCGCCGTATGAAAAACACAAACCAGATCGCCCAAGTGGGCTTAATCGGCGGCGGGGTGATTGGCGCCGGCTGGGCCGCGCGGCTGTTGCTCAATGGGGTGGATGTTACGCTGTACGACCCCGCCAAGAGGGTGCAAAAACGCCTCAATGAGGTGGTGGAAAATGCGTTGCGCGCCTATCGCAACATGACCTTGGCGCCGGTCGCGTGCAGCGGCAAATTGAGGTTCGCGCAATCGTTGCCTGAGGCGGTGGCGAACGCCGATTTTGTGCAAGAAAGCGGCCCGGAACGGCTTGAAGTCAAGCAAGCGTTGCTGAACGAGATATGCGCACACGCCGCCGCTGAGGTGGTGGTCGCTTCATCCTCTTCCGGGCTGTTGCCGAGCGATTTGCAATCTGGCGTGCGTTTTCCGCAGCGGGTGGTGGTCGGGCATCCGTTTAATCCGGTCTACCTGATGCCGTTGGTGGAAGTCGTCGGCGGGCGACAAAGCAGCGCCGCCGCCAAGCAAGCGGCGGTTGATTTTTATCGCCGCCTCGGCATGCATCCGCTGCTCGTGCGCAAGGAAATTGACGCTTTTCTTGCCGACCGCATGATGGAGGCGGTGTGGCGCGAAGCCCTGCATCTGGTCAATGACGGCATCGCCACGGTTGACGAAATAGACCAAGCCATTTGCTATGGACCGGGCTTGCGCTGGTCGTTCATGGGCATCTTCATGGGGTATCGCATCGCCGGCGGCGAAGGCGGGTTTGGGCATTTTATGAAGCAGTTTGGTCCGAGCCTGAAATGGCCCTGGGCGCGCTTTGACGGACCCGAGTTGACCGCCGAGTTGCTGCACCGACTGAGCCAACAATCCGATGCGCAAGCCGCCGGCAGGCGTATCGCCGACCTTGAAAAACTGCGCGATGATTGCTTGGTTTCGGTGCTACAAGCGTTGCGCGCGCACGACACCGCCGCCGGTAAAACTTTGCAACGCTACGAAGAAAAGTTGTATGAAAACGCGCATAAACCCGTTATGGCGGAAGTCGGTGAGTTGGCCGCCGCCGATTCGGCGGCGGCTTTGGCGCAGCCGCTGGCGTTGCATGGTGACACCGTGAAGCCGCACTGGGTGGATTACAACCATCATATGAGCGAAAGTTGTTACTTGCAGGCTTTCGGCGATGCTTCCGATGCGTTGTTTCGGTATCTCGGCATCCACGGCGAATATCATGCGCGCGGTTTCAGTTACTATACGGTGGAAACGCATCTCAATTTCTTGCGCGAAATTGGCGTCAATCAGCCGTTTCATATCACCACCCAGTTGTTAGGCGGCGACCCAAAACGGCTGCATCTTTTTCATACCATGTATGCCGGCGCCGCCCCCGCCGCCGCCGATGGTGAGCCTGCCGCCACCGACTCCGCCGTGCTCGCCACCGCTGAGCAAATGTTGTTGCATGTCAACACCACTGAAAGCCGAGCCTGCGATGTTGAGCCGCCAATTCTGACGCGATTGAATCGTATCCTAACGGCGCACCGCGACCTGCCGCGCCCGCCGCAAGCCGGGCGTTCAATTCAAACGAGCCAAACCAATCCAGCAAGCCAATAACCATGCAACCCGCCGCGCAAAATTTGAGATCGTCTTTACCCGTTCGGCGGAAAACATCGGCGGGCGGGGAAACCGCTTCGCGTAGCTTGCGTGCTGCACGATGACGCAGCATCCAGCGTGGCGTTTCGCCGGGCACAACGTACTGGTGACCGCGGGCGGCGATGGTATCGGTAAGTCGATCGCGTTGGCGTTCGCCGACGCCGGGGCGGAGGTGCATGCGGTGGATATAGATGCACAAGCGCTGGCAAAGTTGGCCGGCGAATATCCCCATATCCATATCAGCACCGCCGATGTGGCCGACGAAAACGCGGTGGCGCGGGTCTTTGAACGGCAACGGGATGAGTTCGGCGGGTTGGATACGTTGGTGAATTGCGCCGGCATCGCCGGTCCCACCGCGTTGGTGGAGGAGATTGCGTTGCGCGATTGGCGCCGCTGTCTGGCGGTTAATCTGGAATCTGCGTTTTTATGCTGCCGTCAAGCCATTCCCACCATGCGCGGCGCCGGCAAGGGCTGCATCATCAGCCTTTCCTCCACCGCCGGTTGGCATGGCTACCCGCTGCGCACGCCGTATGCGGCGGCAAAATGGGCGTTACTCGGTTTGACCAAGTCCATCGCGATGGAGTTAGGACCAAGCGGCATTCGCGCCAACGCCATTTGCCCGGGCAGCGTGGACGGTTCGCGCATGCAGCGGGTGATTGCCGCCGAAGCCGCGCACCGCAACCTCAGCGCCGCGCAAGTGCGACAGCAATACACCGACAGCGTTTCGTTGCGCACCTTCATCCAAGCGGAGGAAATTGCGCATACGGCGTTGTTTTTGGCGTCGCCGGCGGCTGCCAAAATTACCGGTCAAGCCATTAATGTAGACGGCAACATTGAGAATTTCGGCGGCTTGCATGAATCATCTTAGCCTCGCTAAGTCGCCACTAATCCACCTCAGTCACCCACACCTACGATGAACTTCGCCATCACCGAAGCGCAACAAATGTTGGTGGATACCGCCAAGCGTTTTGTCGCCGAGGAGTTGTATCCCTACGAACCAGAAGTGGAAAAAACCGATGCGTTGCCGGAGCGGTTGCGCCGACAAATCATCGCGCGCGCCAAGGAGGTCGGGTTGTATGCCGCCAACATGCCGGCCGAGTTGGGCGGCGGCGGGCTGGATACTTTGTCCATGTGTTTGTTAGACCGCGAATTAGGGCGCGCCAACATGGCGTTGCAATACACCGTTGGGCGACCCAGCAATATCCTGCTGGCGTGCGTGGAGGCGCAACGGGAAAAATACCTGTATCCATGCATCCGCGGCGAAAAGGTGGATTGCATTGCCATGTCCGAGCCCGGCGCCGGCTCCGATGTGCGCTCTATGGCGTGTACCGCGACCGCCAAAGACGATGATTTTGTCATCAACGGCAACAAACATTTTATCAGCCACGCGGATATCGCCGACTTCGTCATTCTGTTCGCCGCCACCGGCGTTGAACAAAGCGCGCGCGGGGCGCGTAAAAAAATCACCGCGTTTTTAATTGATAAAGCCACTCAAGGTTTTAATGTGCGCGCCGGCTACGCCAGCGTTTCGCATCGCGGCTACCACAATTGCATTCTTGAGTTTGACCGCTGCAAAGTTTCCTCGGCGCAAGTTTTAGGCGAGGTGCATCAAGGTTTTGCAGTGGCCAACCAGTGGCTTGGCAATACGCGCTTGCAAGTCGCCGCGATTTGTTTGGGGCGTTGCGACCGCGCCTACGAACTGGCATGCGAGTATGCCGCCACGCGCAAGCAGTTCAATCAAACCATCGGCAAGTTTCAAGGAGTGGCTTTCAAACTGGCGGACATGGCGCTCAAGCGGCGCGCGGCGGAGTTGCTGACCTATCAAGCGGCGTGGCAAGAAGACCATGGCGGCATGAGTGATATGGAAGCGGCCATGGCAAAATTAGCGGCGAGCGAAGCGTTGGCTTTTATCGCCGATGAAGCGTTGCAAATTCATGGCGGCATGGGGCTAATGGCTGACTTGCCGCTGGAACGCATCTGGCGCGATGCGCGGGTGGAAAGAATCTGGGAAGGCAGCAGCGAAATTCAGCGGTTGATTATCTCGCGCGCGATTTTGCGACCGCTGGAAAATCGGTGACCGATGAACGCAAGAAAAACGGATTTTTTTATTCTCGGCGCGCCCAAGTGCGGCACCACTTCAATGGATCAATGGTTAAGCGCGCATCCGCATATTTTTATGGCTGAAAAGGAAGCGCACTATTTCAATACCGATCATCGCAATCGCAAGTTCACCCGCTTGCCGGATTATCAAGCCTTGTTGAACGGCGCCGCTCCGCAACATGTTCGGGTCGGCGAGACCTCAGCGCGTTATTTATATTCGCGCGATGCGGTGGCAAACATTTTGCGGTATCAACCGGCGGCGGTGTTTATCGTGCTGTTGCGCAACCCGGTGGAGATGGTTGCTTCGTGGCATAATCAAGTGTGTTTCAGCGGCTTGGAAGCGCAAAGGGATTTGGCCACCGCGTGGCGGTTGCAGGCGCAGCGTAAAGTTGGCAAAGCCATCCCCAAGAAATGCGCCGAGGTGAAGATGCTTTTTTACGGTGAGGTTTGTTCGCTCGGCGGGCAATTGCAACGCCTCTATCAGCAGGTTGCGCGTGCACGCGTGCATGTGATTTTGTTTGATGATTTGCGCGACCAGCCGCGGCCAACCTATTTGTCGGCGCTCAATTTTCTGCAGGTGGCGGATGACGGCAAATATGATTTGCCGATTTACAACCAAGCCAGAACTTATTATTCGCGCGCCTTCAATTGGTTGCTGTTCGGCATCGGGCATGGGAAAAGGAAAATGCGCATCCGCGCTCATTTTGGAATCTTGGAATGGTTGCGAAAAAATAACTACCGAATACGAAAAAACAAACCGCTGTCGCCCGCCATGAAGCAAACCTTGCTCGCCTACTTCGCGGACGATATTCACCTGCTGGAAAATTTGTTGGAACGAGATTTAACGCACTGGAAAAAATGATATCGGCAAAACGACCAAACGAGGAGCGGACGATTGCCGGACTGGTCAGCGTGATTGTGCCGACTCACAATCGCGCGCGATTGTTAAAGCAGGCGGTGATGAGCATCGGCGATCAAACTTACCAGTCAATTGAAATTATTATTGTCGCCAATGGATGCAGCGATGAAACCGAAAGCACGGTGCAGGCGTTGCAAGCCCGCTATCGCGCAGTGGATCGGCGGATGCGCATTGTGTTTTTTAATTTTCCGCCGGCGTTCGGCGCCGCCAAGGCGCGCAACCTTGGGCTTGACCATGCCAACGGCGAATATATTGCGTTTTTGGATGACGATGATCTTTGGCATGCGGACAAAATTAGCGCGCAAATTAAAATTTTACAGGCGGCGCAATGCGCAATCGTTGGCGGCAATTATTTTTATCTGTATGGCGAACAAAATCAATATCTGCCGGCGGGTAGAAATAACCGCGCGACGATGGGCTTGAAAGAATTGTCTTGCGAAAATAACTTGGGCAGTTTTTCATTGTGCCTGACTAAGAAATGTTACCTCGGCGCATGCCGCATCAATGAGCAGTTGGAAGCCCTGCAAGATTGGGATTTATGGCTCAAGATTTTGCGCCAGACCAACCTGCCGGCGCGCGTCAGCGAACGCCGTCTTGCGTATCTCCGCGTGGACGGCAGGCGAATTTCTAGTTGCTATGAAAAAGTGATTCCAGCGCAGCAATTATTTCTCCGTGAATGGAAAACGAATTTGGATGCGCCGAGTCGGCGTTACCATGAAATGCGAATTGCATGCCTGCAGTTGAGAATGGAATCAGCGACCCCATGGTGGAAAAAATTCGCCTGCGCGATGAAGTTTTCATGGCGCAGCCTAAAAACAATTTTAAGGAGTTGCGAAAGGAACC
>JAHRAW010000194.1 GCA_020027415.1 Gammaproteobacteria bacterium | reverse complement strand
GAAGTGAATGTTAATTCATGGCTGATACGAAGGCAAGTTCCAGCGCCGGCGAAATTTCATCTGCGCTCCGCATGGCGTCCAATCATCGTGTCAGCGGCATTGCGTCTCAAAACGCTTATCAAGGACTCGGCTTTGCGTGCGACATACCAGCCTAATCGCTTGCCTCCGCCGCGGTTTGCGAGTAACATCGCGCGGCAATGGCGCAACTCGCAACCCGCAACTCATTTTCAAACATTTCCCGGCCCGCCCAACCAGGTCGGAGCGGATAGGAGAAACCCGTTGACCAATCCGGCGTTACTCACCCTTGAAGACGGCAGCGTTTTTCAAGGCAAGTCGGTTGGCGCGCCCGGAATATGCAGCGGCGAGGTGGTTTTTAATACCGCGATGAGCGGCTACCAAGAAATCCTCACCGACCCTTCCTACGCGCACCAATTGGTAACGCTGACCTATCCGCATATCGGCAATGTCGGCGTCACGCGGCAGGATCAAGAATCGCGCAAGGTGTTTTGTGCAGGATTGATTGCCAAAAACATCACTAGCATGCCGAGCAACTGGCGCGCGGAAAGTAGTCTGCCAGAATATTTAAAAAGAAATAATGTGGTCGCCATTAGCGACTTGGACACGCGCAAACTAACTCGATTAATCCGCACCCAAGGCGCGCAACGCGGCTGCATTATCGCCGCATCTGATGACGCAATGCCCGCCCCACAACTCGCGTTGGACACTGCCAAAAAGTTTGCCGGACTTGCGGGCGTGGATTTAGCCAAAGTGGTTAGCACCAAGCAAGCCTATCGCTGGTCGCAAAGCGAATGGGCAAACCTAGACGCGCCGCCCGCCAAATACAAAGTGGTGGTGTGTGATTATGGCGTGAAACACCATATCCTGCGCTTGCTTGCCGAACGCGACTGCGATATCACCGTGCTACCGGCGCAAGCCGACGCCGCGCAAATTCTCAGTCACCAACCGCATGGAGTGTTTTTATCCAATGGTCCCGGCGACCCGCAGCCGTGCGAATATGCCATTACCGCAATTCGTAGTTTGTTGGCGCATGACATGCCAATTTTCGGTATTTGCTTAGGACATCAGTTATTGGCGCTTGCCAGCGGCGGCAACACCGAGAAAATGAAATTCGGTCACCATGGTGCCAATCATCCAGTGCGCGATGAGGATAGCGGGCGGGTGTTGATTACCAGCCAAAACCACGGCTTCACGGTGCAAGCCGACTCGTTGCCGCCATGCCTGCGCATTACCCATCGGTCGTTGTTTGACGGCAGCGTGCAGGGCTTGGAAAGAACCGACAAAGCCGCTTTTTCCTTCCAAGGTCATCCCGAAGCCAGCCCGGGACCGCATGATATCGGCGCGCTGTTTGACCGCTTTATTGACATGATGCAAGCCAAGCATGCCTAAGCGAACCGATATCCAATCGGTGTTAATCATCGGCGCCGGACCGATCATCATCGGTCAAGCGTGCGAGTTTGATTATTCCGGCGTGCAGGCGTGCAAGGCGCTCAAAGAGGAAGGATATCGCGTGATTTTGGTGAATTCCAATCCGGCCACCATTATGACCGACCCCGATTTCGCGGATGCCACCTATATTGAACCGATTGATTGGCGCAATGTGGAGCAGGTGATTGCACATGAACGCCCGCACGCGCTGCTACCCACCATGGGCGGGCAAACCGGCTTGAACTGCGCGTTGGATTTGCATCGCCGCGGGGTGCTGGAAAAATTCGGCGTGGAAATGATTGGCGCCGACCGCGCCGCGATTGACAAAGCCGAAGACCGCCAACTATTTCGGCAAGCGATGCAGCGCATCGGCTTAGCCACCGTGCGCGGCGACATTGCGCATAGTTTGGAGCAAGCCCGCGCGGCGTTGGCACGGGTCGGCTTCCCCGCCATTATCCGCCCGTCTTTCACCCTCGGCGGCAGCGGCGGCGGAGTCGCGTACAACGCGGATGAATTTGATGAAATCTGTCGGCGCGGGCTGGAAACCTCACCGACCCACGAGTTGCTGATAGAACAAAGCATTCTCGGCTGGAAGGAATTTGAAATGGAAGTGGTGCGCGACCAAGCGGATAATTGCATCATCGTGTGCGCGATTGAGAATGTGGATCCGATGGGCGTGCATACCGGCGATTCCATCACCGTGGCGCCGGCGCAAACTTTGAGCGATAAGGAATACCAGATCATGCGCAACGCCAGTCTGGCGGTGTTGCGCGAAATCGGCGTTGCCACCGGCGGCTCTAATGTGCAGTTCGCGGTGGATCCGCAAACTGGCAACATGATCGTCATTGAAATGAATCCGCGCGTATCGCGCTCCTCGGCGTTGGCTTCCAAAGCGACCGGCTTCCCGATTGCCAAGGTGGCGGCGAAATTAGCGGTTGGTTTCACCTTAGACGAACTGCAAAACGATATCACCGGCGGCGCTACGCCGGCCTCCTTTGAACCGACCC
>JAHRAW010000153.1 GCA_020027415.1 Gammaproteobacteria bacterium | reverse complement strand
AAATAAATTGCGCACGTAATCGATCGGTTTGCTCATAGGTAATGATTTGCTGGGCGAATGCGGGGGTGGCGAGCAGGCACAGCATAGCGCTGAGTGCAGTTAAAAACTTCATAGGGATATCCTCTGGGTGCGTGAAATTTGCAATTTCCCGGCACCTTCGATGCCGGGTCGTTGCGAAGATCACACAAAGCAGAGGTGAAATTCCTGCTTATTTGCTCATGGGGTAATTAGTCCCATGCGGGTAAAAAAATGCTGTTGTATTAAGCAGGTAACCCGACTGGGTAGAACTGCTGTTTAGAAAATTTTCGCGGGCGGGAATCTCCTTGATCTTTCGGCAGTTCGCGACTCTTCGCCCGAGGTGATTTTAATGAACGCTATGTTCAGTCTGGTGGTGTTTCATCATGCAACGCCAACAACTGCCCGGCGACGGACACCGCGACTTGCATCGGGGTTTTGCCGCGGATGGAGGGGAGACCGATGGGGCAGGTTAGGCGGGCGATTTCGGCGGCGGTGAAGCCTTTTTTGGTTAACCGGCTGCGGAATTTTGCGCCCTTGCTTTGCGAGCCGATTAAGCCGCAGTAGCGGCTGTCGCCGCGCGTGAGCACGGCTTCGCAGAGTTCAAAGTCCAGTTCATGGCTATGCGTCATAATTAGGTAGTACGCGCCGGGCGGGCAGTCTTCCACCGCCGCAAATGGATTGCGCAGCAAGGAGATATCTATATTCTGCGAAGGCGCGGGTGTTGTCTCACGCGCGGCGGCAAGCATTTGCTCGCGGCAATCCAACCAGCGAACACGGCACGGCAGGCGCGCTAACATGGTGACCAACGCGGCGCCGACATGCCCGGCGCCGAACAGGGCGATATGAAAACGGCAGGCGGGAAAGCATTCAAACAACAAAGTAACCTTGCCGCCGCAGCACTGCGTTAATTGTTTGCCGAGCGAAAAGACCTCGCTTTGCACGGCGGGTTCGCCGCTGCGCAGCAGTGCGCGCGCCTGCTGGATGGCTTGGTATTCCAAATTTCCGCCGCCGATGGAATCGTCGGTGTGGTCGGCGGTGACCACCATTTTGGATTTCGCATCGCGCGGGGTGGAGCCGGCGGTTTGCATGACCGTGACCAACACGAAACCGATATTGTCGCGCGCCAACTGCGCGCTGGTGTGTAGCCAGTTCATGGGCGGCGGCTCATCGGGCGACAATTTAACACGGCAACCTACAACGCAACCAATCTACGATGCAACCTTAAGCGCGCGCAATGCATCAACCGCTTTGAGAATTTCTTGCGGCGTTGCCGGCGCGTCTAATTTTGGACAGCGGGTATGGTCGGCAACCGCGGCGATGGCGTCGCGGATTGCGCACCACGCGGAAATTGCCAACATCAACGGCGGTTCGCCCACCGCTTTGGAATGAAAAATGGTGTCTTCGCGGTTGGCGGCGTTTTCTAACAGGCGCACATTGAAAATCGGCGGGGCGTCCGCGATGGCCGGGATTTTATAGGTCGCCGGGCTGTCGGTCAGCAAACGCCCGCGTTCATCCCATTTCAGTTCTTCGCTGGTTAGCCAGCCGACACCCTGCACATAGCCGCCTTCAATCTGCCCGATATCCACGCCCGGATTAATGGAGTTTCCCACATCGTGTATGAGGTCGGCGCGCAAGAGTTTATATTCGCCGGTCAAGGTGTCAATGATGACTTCGGAAATCGCCGCGCCGTTGGCGTAATAATAAAACGGTCGCCCGCGCGCAGTTTCTCGGCAATAATGAATTTTTGGGGTTTTGTAAAATCCGCTGGCGGACAATTGAACCCGCGCCAACCACGCCGATTTTGCGCCTTGCGCGATGGATAGGGTTTGCTCGCCGACGGTAATTTGATCGTTGGCGAAAACGATTTGCGCGGCGGGCGTTTGATACTGCGCGCTGAGATGCGCGCGCAAGCGTTGCTTGATGGTGCGCGCCGCGTTGCGCGCCGCCATGCCGTTGATATCGGTGCCGGACGAAGCCGCGGTCGGCGCAGTGTTGGGAATTTTATCGGTGCGAGTCGCTGACACTTGAATGCGCGCCGGGCTCACCCCCAATTCCTGCGCGACGATTTGCGCGACTTTAATCATCAAACCTTGCCCCATTTCGGTGCCGCCGTGATTGAGCAAAATACTGCCGTCGGTATACATATGCAGCAGCGCGCCGGCTTGGTTGAGATGCGATACGGTGAACGAGATGCCGAATTTCACCGGCGTTAACGCCAAGCCTTTTTTAAGCACCGGACTGGCGGCATTAAAACTTTTAATTTGTTCGCGCCGTTGCCAATAATCCGCCTCGCTTTCCAGTTGCGCAATGATTTGCGGCACGGTGAAATCGGTGATGCGCTGATGATAGGGCGTGATATTTCGTTGCGCGCCGCTGCTGTCGTTGCCGCTGTCGGTGTCGTAGAGATTCAGTTTGCGAATTTCCAGCGGGTCTTTGCCCACCGCAAACGCGATTTCATCCATGATGGATTCTATCGCCAACATACCCTGCGGTCCGCCGAAGCCGCGAAACGCAGTGTTGGATACCGTGTGCGTCTTGCAGCGCAAGCCGTCTATGGTCACATTGGGCAAGTAATAGCAGTTGTCGTTATGAAACATGGCGCGATCGACGATGGCGTCGGACAAATCCGGGGAGTTGCCGCACTGCGCGGCGAGCATGGAAGTGAGCGCGGTGATGGCGCCGTGATCGGTAAAGCCAACCGCGAAGCGATGCAGGAAGTTGTGCCGCTTGCCGGTCATGATCATGTCATCGCCGCGCGCCAGTTTGCATTCCACCACGCGATGGTTGCGCGCCGCAAACAACGCCGCCAAACACGCCCACGCGGCGGCTTGCGTTTCCTTGCCGCCAAACGCGCCGCCCATGCGCCGCGTGACCAAAGTCACTTTATGCATCGGCAACGCCATGACTTGCGCCACAAGTTTCTGCGTCTCGGTGGGATTCTGGTTGGAACTTAGAATGGTGAGGCTGCCGTCTTCTTCGGGAATGGCGATGGAGGCTTGCCCTTCCAGATAGAAATGCTCCTGTCCGCCGATGCGCAGTTCGCCATGCAAGCGGTTGGGCGCGGCGGCAAGCGCGGCGTCGGCGTCGCCGCGTTGCATCCGATGCGGCGGGCGCACATAAAAACGTTTTGCCACGGCTTCGGCAAGATCCAGCAGTGGGCGTTGTTCATGGTATTCAAGGCGCGCCAATTTGACCGCTTTGCGCGCGCTGGTGAAATCCGTCGCCGCCACTGCGAACAGCGGCTGCCCGACATATTCAATCGTATCCGCCACCAATAACGGGTCGCCGGGGAATACCGCCCCAATATCCAGTTGCCCGGGAATATCCTCAGCAGTGACGACATCCACCACCCCCGGCGCTTGCTTCACGCGCGATAAATCCATGCGCTTGACCGCGCCGTGCGCGATGGCACTGCCGCCGACGCAAACGAACAGCGGGCTGCCAAGTTCGTTGGCGCTCCCGCTAAATGGAATCTGGTCGTCAATATACAACGCTGCGCCGGTGACATGCATGCGCGCGCTGTCGTGCGCTAACGCGCTGCCTACGCCGCTTATGTCATTAACACGCGGCGGCGGCTGCGGTCGCGACGCTGATTCGGCTTGGGGGTTGGTTTTCAAGTTGTTCACCGGCGGTGAGTTCGTTTGCCAAGCGTTGCAATAAATTTTGCGCGACCGTCATGCGATAAGCCGCGCTGGCGCGGGCGTCGCTGATTGGCTGAAAATCTTCGTTCAAGGCGCGTTGTGCTTGTTGCACCGTGCGGCGGTTGAGGGGGTTGCCGAGTAACGCTTGTTCGCAGTGATGCGCGCGCTTGGGGATGGCAGCCAAGCCGCCAAAACCGGTGCGCACCGCAACGATTACCTCATCTTGCAAAGTAACATTGAACACCGCGCACAAGGTGGAAATATCATCATCAAAACGTTTGCTGATTTTATACGCGCGGATTTTTTGCGTCGGCGCATTGGCATGCAATGGTTGCGCGGAAGTTTGGCGCGTTGGTGACCGCCCCGCTTGCGCGCCGGGCAACAGCACGCTGCGGATAAACTCGCCTTGCGCTAACGCGGTTTTGTGATAGTCCAGAAAATAGTCCTCCACCGCCAAGCGACGCAATCTCGCGCCTTGTTGCAACACCAATCGCGCGCCCACCGCAATCAGCGCCGGCGGCAAGTCGGCGATGGGCGAAGCGTTGGCGATATTGCCGCCCAAGGTGGCTTGATTGCGTATCTGGGCGGAACCAAAACGGCTTAGCAATTCGGCAAGGTCGGGGTATTCGGCGCACAACAACGCGCCGCAGTCTGCAAGCGGCACCGCCGCGCCAATTTCATGTTCATGCGGTTTTTCATCGGTCGTAGCCAAGTTGGTTGCTGCATGCGTATTTTCATGCGTATGCGTATGCGTATGCCGCAGTTCGGTCACTTCGCCGAGGAAAATAATCGGCGTAATGGAGTTTAGTTGTTGGGTAACTTCCAACGCCAAGTCGGTGCCGCCGGCGAGCAATCTCGCCTGCGGGTTTTGTTGCATCAGCGTCGCCAGTTGTTGCGCCGAAGTGGGACGATGAAAGCGCGCGCTATTGTCGTTGGCGTTGGCAGGCTGGCGTGGCTGCAGCGCCTTCAATTTTTTCACGCATGCCTCCGCCTGCGCGCTGAATTGATCATCGGTTGCCTGCCGCGTGGCTTGCAACGCCGCATCCATAATCGGACGATAGCCGGTGCAACGACATAAGTTGCCGCCGAGAGATTGTGCAATCGTATGCCGCGTTGCCTGCGGATGATTTTTATACAGCGCGAACATGGACATGATAAAACCGGGCGTGCAGAAACCACACTGCGAGCCGTGTTGTTCAAGCATGGCTTGTTGCACCGCATGCAGTTTGCCGTCCTCGCGCGCGGCCAAATCCTCCACCGTGATTAACTGTTTGGCATGCAGTGAGCCGACGAACGCGATGCAACTATTAATGGCGCGGTATGCCAACGCATCATTTTCCACCGTCGCCACCACCACCGTGCATGCGCCGCAATCCCCCGACGCGCAGCCTTCTTTGGTGCCGCACTTGCGCCGATGAACGCGCAACCACTCCAAAATGGTTAACTCCGCATGCGCGTCTGCCACCGCGATTGGCTCTTGGTTGAGTAGGAAATGAAGCATGCGCTGCGGAGGCTTTGGTTATTCCGTGATGAAGTTAATAGCAAACAACCGCGTTTGCGTGGGGTAGGCAGTAGTCGGTTGCAATCTGGGTTGTATCCACAGCGGCGGCGCCAGGCATGTTCAAATTTCAACTGGCAACGAAGCCGAGCGGTGCGATTTCTGGTCCGGCTTTGCCGCGCGGATTAATAAACCAAGTAATCAAATAGCCGGTTTGGCTGGCGGGCGTTGACTGCGAACGCATCAAAATCTTGGTATTTTTGGCGACCATTACAGTGCGTCCTCAGGCTGATTTGCTAAGCGCATCCGCCTATTCGGGCGTGTAGGTTTTCATGGCTTTGATAATAC
>JAHRAW010000085.1 GCA_020027415.1 Gammaproteobacteria bacterium | reverse complement strand
GGCGCGGTGGCTGGTGAACGGACCTACCTGCACTCGGTATACCGTCGCTTGTTGGCGGCGCGTTGAGTCGGCTGAATCCGCTGAGTCCGTCAACGGGTCGGACAACGGCACCACCCGGTAGCCGGCGCGTTGCAACCGTTGGCGCATATCGTTGGCGTTGCCGCGATTCGCATACGCGCCGACTTGTAGCACCATGCCCGGCGCGCCAGTCGGCGGCGCGGTGACCGGCGGTGGCGGAACGGGCGCACGCGCGGCGGCGGCGGCATTTAGCTGCGGCGCGCGGTCAATCGCCCGTATTTCAACGCGCCCAGTGCCGCGCCGCGTGATATCCAGTTTGTAGGCGGCGGCATAGGAAAGGTCAATGATACGGTTATGCAGGAACGGACCGCGGTCATTGACTTTGACGACCACGGCGTTGCCGTTGTCCAGGTTGGTCACGCGCACATAAGTGGGCAACGGCAATCGCGGATGCGCGGCGGTCATGGCGAACATATCGTAAGGCTCGCCGCTGGAAGTGCGCCGACCGTGAAACTTACTGCCATACCATGAAGCAATGCCGCGCTGCGTATAGCCGTTCGCGGAAGCCAGCGGGTGATAACTTTTGCCGAGCGCGCGGTATGGGCTATTCCCGGTTGCGCTCAACGGCTCAAAGCGGGGCTGCGCATCAGCGATGGCGGCGAGATCCACTGGCACATGTTGCGGCGGGCGGTCGCCGCCATAGTAGCCGCCGTCCGGCGACGGGCTGGAGCAACCGCCGAGCAGCGCGGCTACCAACAGGAACGCAGACTGGGCTTGGCGGCGCATCATGGGGCGCGTTGGCGATCAATTTGGTGCGCCAATTCAGCCACCGCCATCGCGTAATTGACGCTGGAATTGTACCGCGTGAGGGCGTAGAGGTTGTTGAAGCCGACCAGATAACGTTTGCCGCTGGCTTCCTGTAACTGCAACAGCGCCATTTTTTCGCTGCCGCCGTGCGCCGCAAAATCTACCCCGCTGGCGTGCAGTTGCGCGGCGGTGACGCTTGGTTTGGCGTGTTTGCTGACCAATTCAGCGGCCGGCGGCGGGATTTGCCCGACGACCGGGGCAAAGATGACCTGCCCGGCCACCCAGCCGTGTCGCTTGAGGTAGTTGGCGACCGAGCCGATGGCGTCCTCGCTTTCATTGACTAAATCGCGCCGCGCATTGCCGTTGAAATCAACCGCATAGGCTTGATAACTGGTGGGCATGAATTGCGGGATGCCCACCGCGCCGGCAAAAGAGCCGACCACCGAGTGCGGCGCGATGTTTTCAGCGCGCGCGATATTCAGAAAAGCGCGCAACTCGCCGCCAAAATAGCGGTTACGGCGCGAGTATTCGGCGGTTAAGGTGACTAACGCATCCAACACGCGCTGCTTGCCTAAGCGGGTGCCAAAATCGGTTTCCACGCCCAACAGCGCGACGATAATGGACGGCGGCACGCCATATTCTTGGGCGGCGCGTTGCAACGCGGCGGCGTGCTGATTCCAATAGGCAACGCCACGCTGGATGCGCGCCCGGTTGATGAAGAGTTGGCGATATTCATGCCAGGGCCGCTTTTCATACTGGTTGTTCATGGCGGTGATGATGGCGGGGTTAATGGCGGCGCCTTGCAGGATCGCATCCAGTTCGGCTTGTGGATAGCCGTCCTGTTGCACCATGGTTTGCACCACCCGCACCAACTCCGGATAGCGCTGAAAATCCACCGCATGACTATTCCCATAGCCAAGAAATAAGATTAGAATACTTCGGTATAGGTTTGTTTTATATCGGTATTTTTTCATCGCACTGGCACCGATATCGTGTTGGTGTGTCGATGGATGCTCATCAGGATGCCAAAGCCAACCATCAAGGCGACCATAGAGGAACCGCCATAACTGAGCAGCGGCAGCGGCACGCCCACCACCGGCAGAATGCCGACCACCATGCCGATGTTAACAAACACATAGCAGAACAGCGTGATGGACAAGCAGCCGCCTAACAAACGCGCATAACTGGTGCGCGCGCGGAAGGAAATCAGCAGCCCGCGATAGCCCAAAAACAGATACATGGACAGCAGTAGCAACGCCCCGAGAAAGCCGAATTCTTCGGCATAAATCGCAAAAATAAAATCGGTGCTTCGTTCCGGGATGAAAGCAAGTCGCGATTGCGTGCCCGCCAGCCAGCCTTTGCCGTGTAGGCCGCCTGAACCGACCGCGATGATGGACTGGATGGTATGGTAACCAGTGCCGAGTGGGTCCGACCACGGGTCAAACAGCGTAACGATGCGGCTACGTTGATAATCTTGCAGCACCACGCTCCACATCACCGGCGCGGTGGCGCTGAGCACGATGCAGACGGCAACGATCAGTTGCCAGTGAATGCCCGCCAGAAAAATCACCAGCAGCCCGGCCACCGCGATTAAAATGGCGGTGCCTAAATCGGGCTGCACCACCACCAGCGCAGCCGGCGCCAGAATGACTAATAACGCCAACAATAGCGCCAGCGGGCGCGGCGGTAGCGAGCGGCGTGTGAGGCTCCACGCCACCATCATCGGCACCGCTAATTTCATCATTTCCGCCGGCTGAAAGTGGAACAGCCCCAAATCCAGCCAACGCTGCGCGCCTTTACCGGTGATGCCAGCCACCAGCACAACCAACAGCAGCAACACGCCCAGCGCATATAGGTGCGGCGACCAGCGCATCCAGGTCGTAATCGGAAGCCGCGCGCACAACAACAGCAACGCCAACGCAAAACCGATGCGCGCGCCCTGCCGAACTAATAAATCCACTTGTTCGCCGCCGGCGCTATACAAGGTCATCAAACTGAGCCCGCATAACGTGAGCAACACCGCGAACAGCGGCTTATCCACTATCGGCGGAGTTTGGCGGGCGCGCATTATTTGGTAGCCGCCAAGTCGGCGGTTTCTTGGAACATGCCGAGCCGTTCAATTAAGTAGTAATCAAGCAACTTGCGCGCAATGGGGGCGGCGACGCGGCTGCCGTTGCCGGCATGTTCAACCACCACCGCAATGGCGATTTTGGGGTCGTCCAGCGGCGCAAACGCGATAAACAGGGAATGATCGCGGAATTTCTTTTCTATTTCGGCGATATCCTGCTCCTGCGTTTCATTCTGGGGAATGCTCTTGACTTGGGTGGTGCCGGTTTTGCCCGCCATTTGATAGCGCAGGCGGTGGCGGATGCCGCGCGCAGTGCCGCGCTCGCCATGCACCACATCGCGCATGCCGGCGATGATATAGGCATAGGAATCGCCGTTTATGAGTTTCTCCACGCGCTTAATTTTCGGCGGAATCCGTTGCCGTACGTGGGTTTGCGGGTTTTCAATCTCGGCGATGAAACGCGGCACCACGCGTTTGCCGCGATTGGCTAACATGGCGGTTGCAACCGCCAGTTGCAACGGGGTGACTAACATATAGCCTTGCCCGATGCCGGTGACCACGGTATCGCCGGGAAACCAAGCCTGCCCGCGCGTGCGGTGTTTCCATTGCGGCGACGGCAACAAGCCGCTGGGTTCAAGCGGCAGGTCCAGCCCGGTTTGAGCGCCAAAACCGAACCGCGATAACTGCCGGCGGATGCGGTCAATGCCAAGTTGCTCAGCCAGTTGATAGAAATACACATCGCAGGATTGCACCACGCTATCGTGCGCATCCACATTACCATGCCCGCCCTCCTTCCAGTCGCGGTAGCGGTGCGTGAATTTTGGCAGGCGATACCAGCCGCGACAAAAAATGCGCGCCTGCGGGTCAATGCCGCTCTCCAGCCCGGCTAACAGCATAAAGCCTTTGATTGTGGAACCGGGCGCATAACGCCCATACAGCGCGCGGTTCACCAGCGGTCGCCCGGGCGCATCGCGCAACTGCGAATACTCCGTTTCGCTGATGCCGTTGACAAATAAATTGGGGTCAAAATCCGGGGCGCTGGCGAACGCCAACACTTCCCCGCTGTGCGGCTCTAACGCGACGATGGCGCCTTCATAGCCTTGCAAGGCTTGCACGCTCTTGCGCTGCAATTCAATATCCAGGCTGAGGTGCAAGTTCTGCCCGACTTGCGGCGCGGTTTGCGTAATGCGGCGCACCACCCGCCCATGCGCATTGATTTCCGCTTTGCCAATTCCGGCTTTGCCGCGCAGCAACGCTTCGTGGTGCGCTTCCAGCCCGCTACGACCAATATAGTCAAATCCGCGATAGGTATGCGGGTCGGTTTCCAGATCTTCGGCGCTGATGCGCCCGACATAGCCAATCGTATGCGCGGTTAGGTTGTCTTGCGGATAGTGGCGTTGCAAACTGGCGCGCAACGCCACTCCGGGATATCGGTGCTGATTGAGGGCAATCCGCGCGGCTTCTTGTTCGTTCAGGTTGGCGCGCAGAATCTGCCACTCAAACGTAGCGCGGCGCGCCAGCAACGCGCGGTAACGGCGCACATCATGCGCGCTCAAATCAATCAGTTGTCCAAGTTCATGCAGCAGGAATTCCATGTCTTCAACTTGTTCGGGCATGATTTCCACGCGATAGGCGCGTATATTTTCCGCCAACACCACGCCGTTGCGGTCGCGAATTAACCCCCGCACCGCCGGCACCGGCGCAAAGTGAATGCGGTTATCCTGCGCTTGCATGGAAAACCGCTGCTGTTGAGCAATCTGCAAATACGCCAAGCGCCCCACCAACAACACCGCCAACAAGGTCACCAGCCCGACTGCCACCACGATGCGCCGTTGCACCAGATTGTCTTCCAGTTGCGATTGGTTTGCGGAAATCATCGTAGGTTTAGCGGTGGCGGCGGTTAGAGAGAAAAGGGAGCACGGTCATCGCCACGACAGCCTGTTGCGACGGTGCAGTTTGCGTAACAGCAAATACGCCACCGGCCACAGCAACGCAGTGCTCAGTGCTGCCCACCAGAACTGCGCATGAATTTGCAGCCCCAAAGCGACATGCTGCACCCACACCACGATGCCAATATCCACACTGGCGAGTAGCAGAATCACCACGCACTGCTGCCCGATATGATAGCGGCGCAAACGCGGGTAGGCGTATACCACCAGCAAAGCGATGAGCGCTTTGCCGATGGCGTGCTGCCCAAACAAGGTGAATTGCATCACATCCAGCAACAAGCCCAGACTCCAGCCATAGCCGACCCCAACCCGATGCGGCAACGCTAAACACCAATAAAACAGCGCCAAGGTCACCCAATCCGGATGCGCCCATTTCGCCCACTCTGGATAGGGGATGACATTGAGAAACAGCGCGCACAGTAACGTCGCCGGAATCACCAGCCGGCGACCGTACATGTTGTCGTCGCCCAAGTTCATGGCCGTGCCGCGCCCTCTTCCGTGGCGGTTGCGGTAGCACCGCCGTCTCGCAGCAACAGCACTTGTTTGGTGAATTTGACATTGGCGAACGGGGTCGCATGCACGCTCAAAAATTCTTCGTTGGCATCGCTGATGACTTCTTGCACTTGCGCCACCTTCAAGCCGGCGACAAAACTCCCGCCCATCCCCGAAGTGAGCAGAATATCGGCGTTGTGCAAATCCACCTGCAGGGGTAGAAACGGCACATTAATTTGCCCAGCTACGCCGGAGCCTTGCGCGATGGTGCGCAACCCGTTGCGCTGCACCTGCACCGGAATCGCATGGCTTGGGTCGGTGAGCAAAGTGACTACGCTGTGGCGCACGCCGACCGCGGAAACTTGCCCCAACACGCCGTCCGGAGTCAGCACCGGCTGGCCGACATAAACGCCGGCTTCCGCGCCGCGGTTGAGGGTCACCCGATGCGCGAGTGGCGGCAGCCCAAACTCAATAATTTCCGCGAGCAAGCCGGGTTGATCAGGGGTGCGCGTTGCCGACAGCAGCGCCAATAAGCGCTCATTTTCCGCTTGTAGCGCGTCGTAACGCTGCAACCGTACTTCCAGTTCCAGTTGTTTTGTCAATAATGCCGCATATTTCCGCTGCAGGCGGGCGTCCGGATAATACTGTTGCAATAATTGTTGCGTCTTCGCCGGCAGGTTGAGCAACGCCTGCGGCGCCAAATTAATCGCCGAACTCATGGTGCGCACCGGCACGAATAAATCATTACGATGGTCAATTGCCATCAGCCCGAGCGCAACGAATAGCAACAACAGAAAGCGGTACAGCGGTGTTCGGCGCGCAGCGAACATGGTATGAGCCCTTTATCCGCGCCGTTTTGTCGCGACCGCAAGCGGCACGAGAGTGGGAGTGGGAGTGGCAACGGCAAACCGCGCACCGTCTCCGGTGACCGCGCGGGGTAGTAAAGTGGTGGGTTGCATGCCGGGGATTCCGCAGCGGCGGTTTGGGCGCATTGTCAAAAGTCGGCTACCCTCATGGGTCGGTAACTCCTATTAGTCGGCCGCCTTAGGCGCACTTAGGCGAAAATTAGGCGTTAGGCGAAAATATCAACGCCGAGTTGATCCATTTCCTCTAACGCGCGTCCGCAGCCGATGACAACGCAAGTCATCGGTTCATCGGCTACCCGCACCGGCAAACCGGTGCCTTCCATGATGCGGCGGTCCATATCGCGCAACAAAGCACCGCCGCCGGCAATCACGATTCCCCGTTCGCCAAGGTCGGCGCTCAGCTCGGGCGGCACTTGCTCCAACGCCTGCCGCACCGCATCCACGATACTCGTCAGCGCATCGTCAATGGCGTGGTAAATATCCGAACTGGAGAGGATTAAATTGCGCGACATGCCATCGGATACATCACGCCCCTTGATTTCCATTTCCATCGACTCGGAATCCGCGCAAGCCGCGGCGATTGCATGCTTCACCCGTTCGGCGGTGGCTTCCCCAATCAACATGTTGTTTTGCCGCCGAACATAACTGATAATCGCTTCATCAAAGGCATTGCCGGCAATTCGCAGGGAACGGGAATGCACCATGCCGCCGAGCGACATAATCCCCACTTCGGTGGTGCCGCCGCCGATATCCACCACCATAGAGCCGGTCGGCTCAGCCACCGGTAGGTTGGCGCCTAAGGCGACCGCCATCGGCTCTTCAATCAGATACACTTCCCGCGCGCCGGCGCGGATGGCGGACTCGCGGATCGCCCGCCGTTCCACCTGAGTGGAGCCGCACGGCACGCAAACGACGATACGCGGACTGGAAAAAAACCGCGTTTCTTGCACTTTGCGAACAAAATACTTGAGCATGTCCTCGGTGATATCAAAATCGGCGATGACCCCGTCCTTCATCGGGCGGATTGCCTGAATGGAGCCGGGCGTGCGCCCCAACATACGCTTGGCGTCATGTCCTACGGCAAGCACGATTTTGCCGGGGCGACCAAACGGCGCGTTTTTAATCGCGACCACCGACGGTTCGTTGAGAATGACGCCCTTTTCCTTTACATAAATGAGCGTATTCGCGGTGCCCAGATCAATGGCTAGGTCGTTGGACAAGAAACCGATGAGGCGCTTTAACATTGTGATTTTCTGCTGACCGGAAACGATGGAGTGGGCGACGGCAACGCCAAGAATGCAACACCCGCATATTACCAACATCGGGGCAATGATTCAAGCCGCGTTTCTGTGTTATATTTTAAATGTTCTGCGAGTGAGTTGCGCTCAGCTTCTTGCGCCTTGTTTCTTGCGTCTTGTTTCTTGGTTGTTCATAGTTTGTACATAGTTCGCTTGGCAACTCACCCACTCACCGCAC
>JAHRAW010000132.1 GCA_020027415.1 Gammaproteobacteria bacterium | reverse complement strand
TCATCGCTGGTGGGCATGGCGTAGGTGAATAAGTTGCCTTGCCAAGTGGTTTGTTTGATTAGGTAGTTGGCGAAGTAAGACAACACAATGGCTCCGCCAATGGCTTCCGCCCATGGGGCATCGTCATCGTCAGCAGAAGGCACCGGGTATGTATCACGAAAATACGCCAACACCTCCGGGCGAATTTTATCTACGCGCAATGCTTCTGTATTGTCGGTAGACTCTACGGATACGCCTAATTCGGTATTGAGTGCCGCTGTTGTGGCGGGGATGTTAAAGCCGTAGACATCCGCAAATTCCGCAGTGACTGCGGCTATGCAAAAACTGGCTGCGCGGCTAAAATCCGTACAGCCATCTCGTTCTTCGCCAGGATTACCCCCATGCTCATTCGCCAGATTCGCCAAGCCCAGATTAATGAGAACCATCACATTAGTGGTGGTTGGATCCGCATCCACCGCTCGCATGGTGGTGCGGTAAAAGTCAATTAACTTACCGCTGATGTCAGCGTCTAGCGGTCGGTTTTCTGCCACTGCTGAGCCGATGCCGGCGGTCAAGGTGGTGGCGAGGGCTGCCCCGACTAACCCGTTGCGGCGTTTGTTAGCCGAAAATTGGGGGGGGGGGGGGGGGTGAAATGGTTGCGTGATTAAAAGAATGTTGCATGATGATTTTCTCCAATGGTTGGTAAATGAGTACGCCGATGGCGTGCCTGGATTAGGAAGATACTCTTTTGTTGGTGTTTTGGCAAGCATAAAACCGGACAATGTTGTTGTATCTGCGGTGGGATTCGCGCAGGGCGCTTCGGTATTCCTGCGGTTGTCTATCCCGCGTCATTCCCGCTTAAAAGATCGCGGGAATGACGCGGGTTGGGTGGCGAATTTAAGACGACTCAGGCGAACGAATCCCCGCGGCAAAAGATGCCCGGCTCAAGCCAGCGCGGCCACCGATTCTTGCAACGTTTGGGTGTTGATCACGGCTAAATATGCGGGGGGATGCGCCGCCTCTCGGCGGGTTTTATTGACCATACTCTCTAAGTTCGGGCGTTTGCTATCCGACGTTTCTCCCTTGCCCAAGCCGCCGCCGAATTCAATCAGCACATCCGCGCCGCCGGCATAAACCTGCGTCAAGTTTTGATGCCACAGCACCGGATTGAAGAGTTGCAAAAATAAGCGCGATTTGAGCGCGTCAAGATCCGCATCATGGAAATCGCCGGTGAAGTTGGACAACACGCGCAAGCGCGGCGCTTTGAACTCAACTTGCGCCAACGTTTCGCGGAATTTCAGCGCCGCGTCAATCATATGATAGGTGTGAAACGCGCCCTCGGTTTTCAGGCGGACGCTGCGTTTTCGCGGAAATTGCGCCGCCATGGCGCGCAGTAACTGCTCCAAATCGGCGCCGCCGCCGCCGACCACGGTTTGCTCCGGCAGGTTGCAGGCGGCAATCCCGCAGTAGTGTCGCCCGGCTAACGCGGAAGCCGCTTCGCGGGTGAGCATCAGCGCCGCCATTTCGCCGCGCCCGTATTCGCCCATCAATTCACCGCGTTTCTTCACCAGTTGCAAAGCCGCCCCAAAACCCAGCGCGTCGGCGCAGACCAGCGCGGAATACTCGCCGAGGCTATGCCCGGCGGCCATGCATATCGGCAACGAATGGGCGCGGTCGGCGTCAGGGTTGGTTTGTTGGTGGAAAGCGCGCCAGCAAGCGATTGAGTGGGTCAACAACACCGGCTGGGTGTAGCGCGTCAGGTTAATCTTGTCGGCCGGCGCTTGAAAAGACAACGCGGCAATATCGTAGCCCAGCGCCGCGCTGGCTTCGGCGTAGGTGTCCCGCACCACGGCGAGTTGTTCGTATAAATCTTTGCCGAGCCCGGGGTATTGCGCCCCTTGCCCGGGGAACAAACATGCGATTTTTTGGTAATTTGACATGGAGACATGGAAAAAATAATTTGGCGGGCGGCGGTTTAAAGCCCATCGCTTAACGCGGCGCGAGCCAGCCGCCGGCGGTTGAATTATACCTGAGCGACGGCGGTGGATTCAGCTTTGCATGCTTGCGTGATTCCAGTTTTGTTGGAACTGGCATGGTACACTGCTGATGACAAAAAAACAGTACAACCCCGCGCGCTTGAAGCGCGCCATGCGAACCATCCCACAGCATCAGACAGGCAACCCTATGGCAACGGTGATTGACGGCAAAGCGTTTGCCGCCGGCATGCGGCAACGGATTCGCCAGGCGGTTGCGCAACTGGTCGCGCAGCACGCTCTCAAGCCTGGGTTGGCGGTGATATTGGTGGGCGAAAACCCAGCCAGCCAAGTGTATGTTCGCAACAAGGGCAAGCAAACGGTGGAAGTCGGCATGGCTTCTTTCCAGCATACCCTGCCGGCGGACACCAAAGAAGCCGACTTGTTGGCACAGGTGGCGCAACTTAACCGCGACCCGGCGGTGCATGGCATCTTGATTCAACTGCCGTTGCCGGCGCAGATTGAGCAAGCCAAAGTGATCAACGCCATTAGCGTGGAGAAAGATGTGGACGGCTTTCACCTCCAAAACGTCGGCAAACTATGCGCTGGCGAGCCTTCGCTGGCGCCGTGCACCCCGACTGGGTGTTTGCTGCTGCTTAAGCAGCAACTCGGCGACCTTGCGGGTAAGCATGCGGTGGTGGTCGGGCGCTCCAATATCGTCGGCAAGCCGCTGTCGCTGTTGCTGTTGCAGGAAAATTGCACGGTTACCATCGCGCATTCCCGCACCCGCGATTTGGCGGCGGTATGCCGCCGCGCCGATATTCTGGTGGCGGCCGTGGGGGTGGCGGAAATGCTCAAAGGCGATTGGATTCAACCCGGCGCGGTGGTAATTGATGTGGGCATCAATCGCGTGCAAAGCGAGGGTGGCAACGCGCGCTTGGTGGGCGATGTGGATTTCGCGGGCGCGATGAAAGTGGCGGCGGCGGTCACTCCGGTGCCGGGCGGGGTCGGCCCCATGACCATCGCCTGTTTATTGCAAAATACGCTCCTCGCCGCCTGTCGTCAGCATGCGGTAGAGATTCCGCAAAACTTGTAACTTGTGCGGGCGGGGCGGGGGCGCGGGTATTGCTACGCGCCGCAACAAACCAAGTACAACAAGGGGTTAATACAACGCCGAAATATACAGCGCAAGTTGCTTGATTTGTGGCTCGGATAACGGGAAGGCAATGGCGTTCATAATCGGCGAGTGGCGCGCGCCGGATTTGAAAGCCAGTAGTTGCGCTTCAATATAGGCGGCGGATTGCCCGGAGAGGCGCGGGAAATTCGGCGGAATGCCGTGCCCGGAGGGGCCATGGCAACCCATGCATGCGGAGATGTCAAAAGGTTTGTAGCCGCCGCGGTAGAGTTTGCCGCCCGCCCGCGCGGTTGGTTCCTGCGCCGGAGTGATGGCGCCTTGATGGCTCTTTAAACTGCTGTAATAGGCATCCAAGGCAGCCATGTCTTGCGCGGAAAGGGCGGCGACGATGCCCGCCATGACCGCGTTTTCCCGCTCCCCGGTTTTGAACTTGGCAAGTTGGGCGGCGATATACCCCGGCACCTGCGCGGCAAGATTCGGGAATTGGTCGGTGGCGCTATTGCCGGCTACGCCGTGGCATGCTACGCAGGTTGCCGACGCCGCTTTGCCGGCGGCAATCGCGTTTTTGGCGGCGTCCGCATTCGCATCAGCGCCCAATACGCGGGCGGCAAATAATAGGCAAATGGCAAAGGCGGCGGCGGCCGAAAGCAAAAAACGAGTCATGGGAAATGGGCGCTGACTTAGGGTTTGAATGGGGCTAACTAAACTAACTAATCGCGGCGCTGCGTGGGATTTGGTTTGAGTAATGAGTATTAAATTAGCCGCGCTTGCGCTACGTAGTGGCCGCCGCGCCGGGTTGCTATTTTATGCGGTTACCGGTAACCGCTCAATTATAACCATGCCCGCCGAGTATAACAACTTTCACTGACAAAACTTGACTTGCATGGCTAAGTTTGATTTCAGCAAAGCCGTGTATGCGTGCGCCGCCCACCGACAACATCAGTGGCCGCCCGACCGCGGCGTTGAGGTGGCGTTTGCCGGGCGTTCCAACGTCGGCAAATCCAGCGCCATTAACGCCATCGCCAACCACAAGCAACTGGCGCGCGCCAGCAAGACGCCGGGGCGCACGCAGCAGATTGTGTTTTTTGACGTGGACGCCGAGCATCGCTTGGTGGATTTGCCGGGCTACGGGTATGCCAATGTGCCGACGCAATTAAGACGCCACTGGCAACGCTTTGTGACCGATTATGTAACGCAGCGCGCATGCCTGCGGGGGATGGTCGTGCCGATGGATATTCGCCGCCCGCTGACCGAGCTGGACCAGACTATGCTGCGGTGTTGCTGGCAAACGGGTGTGCCGACCCACATTCTGCTGACCAAAGCCGACAAATTGACGCGCGCGCGCGCCAACCAGGCGCTTGCCGAAGTGCGCCGCACCTTAACCGAACAACCGCATACCACAGTGCAGTTGTTTTCGGCGGTCAAGCGGCACGGCGTAGCACAAGCCAGGGAGATACTCTGCGGCTTGCTGTCGCAACGGCTTTTACCTCAACAACCAAGTTAGTTGCGCGTTGCGCGCGCCTTGCCGCTACCAAACGCTAATTCGCCAAATTGCCAAGCCGCTAATCCACCGGGGCGGTCACGGGCGGATATGCCCATCGCCAAGCACGATGTATTTCTGGCAGGTCAAGCCTTGCAACCCGACCGGTCCGCGCGCATGCAGTTTGTCGGTGCTGATGCCGATTTCCGCGCCCAAGCCGTATTCAAAGCCGTCGGCGAATTGGGTTGACGCATTGACCATTACCGAACTGGAATCCACCCGCCGCAGGAATTCGCGGCTGTGCGCCAGATTTTCGGTGATGATGGAATCGGTATGATGGGAGCCGTACTCATTGATATGGTCAATCGCTTGTTGCAATCCGTGCACCACCCGTACCGCCAGAATCGCGTCCAGATATTCGGTGCGCCAATCTTCTTCCGTCGCCGCTTTCATGCGCGCCACCAAGTTGCGCGATTTGTCGCAGCCGCGCAGTTCAATGCCGCGCGCAAAATAACGCCGTGATAATTCCGGCAGCACCGCCTCGGCGACCGCTTCCGCCACCAGCAACGTTTCCATCGCGCCGCAGATTCCATAGCGGCGCGCTTTGGCGTTATACGCGACTTCAATGGCTTTGGCGCAATCGGCATCGGCGTCAATATAAACATGGCACACGCCGTCCAGGTGTCGCAGCACCGGCACCGAGGCTTCCCGACTAATGCGTTCAATCAAACCCTTGCCGCCGCGCGGCACCACAATATCCACATACTCCGGCATTTGAATCAGCGCGCCGACCGCGGCGCGTTCGGTGGTGTCAACGAGTTGCACCACCGCGCTTGGCAACCCGGTTGGTTGCAGCCCGCTATGCAACGCGGCGGCGATGGCTAAGTTTGAATGGATGGCTTCTGAGCCGCCGCGCAGTATCGCGGCGTTGCCGGCTTTCAGGCAGAGTATCGCCGCGTCCATGGTCACATTGGGTCGGGATTCATAGATGATGCCGATGACGCCCAACGGCACGCGCATTTTGCCGATGTGGAGACCGTTTGGTTGATAGGTCATGTCGGTGATTTCGCCGATTAAATCGGGCAGTTGCGCGACTTGGCGGCAACCGTCCGCCATCGCGGTGATGCGCTCCGGGGTGAGCGTTAGCCGCTCCACCATTGCCGCACTCAACGGGTTGCGCGGGTCGCGCGTGGCGGCGCGCAAATCTTTTTCATTGGCGGCAAGGATGTTCGCCGCATTGTCCAACAGACTCTGCGCGATGGCTTCCAGCGCGGCGTTTTTCTCAGCGGTGGTGGCGTTGCCAATCTGCACCGCGGCAACGCGCGCCGCTTGCCCAAGCCGCCGCATATACGCGGTAATGTCGGGCTGGCTTGGTGCGGCGGTGTTTTGCATGGCGGCGAGTCGGAGTGGCAACGGCAGTGGCAACGGCAACGAGGGTTAACTTAAAGCCGCTTGGCGATGATTGGTAACAGCATGCCAGCCTTCAGTAAATTGGCAGCCCGCACATGCGCAATCCGATGCTCTCAATTTCTTCCCAGATATTTTGCCGCTGCATGGTTGCTCGTCCTTTCAGCATTAAGTCGGCGCGCGCCAAGCGGCGTAGCAGATTTTCCCACAGCGGCAACGAGCCGCGGCGCAACGCGGAATTTACCAAACCGCTGCGGCTACTCCACACGCCATGCTGCTTGAATAGGGCTTGGGTTCGGAGTCCGGCGGCGATGCCGGCGGCTAACTGACACAAGGCGCGGGTTTCTCGGGTCAACGCCCACAACACCAAGATCGGTTCCACTTGATTGCGCCGCAAACTTTGCAAGATGCGCGTGCAACGATGCGGCGCGCCGGCGAGGCACGCATCGGCGAACGTGTACACGGTGAAACGCGCATGGTCGGCGATGGCTTTCTCCACCACCTCGGCGGTGATTTTTTGTTGCGGCGACAATAACGCCAGTAAATCAATTTCCTGAGCGGCCGCCAACAAGTTGCCCTCCACGAACTGGCTTAGCCGCTCGGCGGCGGCGGAATCAAAATGCAAGCCTTGGTTGCGCATGCGTTGGTTGATCCAGGCAGGCAGTTGCGCGGCGGGCAGGGTCGGGCATTCCACCGCCACGCCGGCAGCCTCCACTTTTTTGAACCATTTGGAATTTTGCGCGCGCTTGTCAATCGCTCCGCTGAGCAACAGCAGCACGGTGTCATGTCCGGCAATGGAATCCACATAGCGAATCAACGCTTTGGCGCCGGGCTCGCCGGGCTTGCCGCTCGGCATACGCAGTTCAATAATTTTGCGCTCGGCGAACAGCGACTTAGATTTCCCGCTGGCTAACATTTGGTTCCAATCAAAGCCGGGTTCCAGGCTATAGCGGATGCGCTCGGCAAAACCCTGCGCGCGCGCCTGCTGGCGAATTTGGTCAAGCGCCTCTTCCAACAACAAAGTTTCGGCGCCGAACAGGTGATACAACGGCGCTAATGGCTGGCTGAGTTTGGCGGGCAAAGAAGCGAGTTTGAGGCGCATTGCGATGGCTTCACAAATGAACGAATTGTCGCAGCATGCGCGCCACGGCGGCGCGGCGCAGGTCGCGTTTGAGGAAGTTCATTTCCGGCTCGGCTTGCAACTGCTTGCCGGGGTCGTATTGATAGACGCGTTGGAGCGAAATGGGCGGCGCGGTTTGCAAGACGGCGCCATGCCCGTCGCGCACGGTGAAAACTACTTCGTACGCAATGGCATACGCGGACGCCCGCCCGCTGGCGGCGGCGGTCAACACGGTGCGCGCAAAGCGGCTGGTCGGCAAGTCAATGACAGTGACGCGCTGGCTGGCGGCGACCACCTGCGCGCCGTGTTGTTGCAGCGCATCGGATAACTGCGCAATTAGTTCCCGGTCGGCGCCGGTAATCGCAACTTGCGCCAACGCCGGCGGCAGGTCAAAATCGCCGCGCAACTGGAAGCCGCAACCGGCGAGCACGCCGCAACCCATGAGAAGGAGCGCGCATAATTTCGGCATGAAGAAATAGGTGCGCATGCTTGGCATGTTACCGTAACGCGTAGGTTGAGCCCGCCGTGCATTTCATTTGAAGTCGGCGTTGGCGCGTTGGTTGCCCCTCTTTGCGGGCGGCGGCGTTATGCGCAACGACGCATTATTGGGCGGTCGGTGAAAGAAGGCAACGGTGAAATCGTGGTAGCACCAATAACCAGCAACAGCAACCAATTAGGCGGATTAGGATTAATTGGGCTCGGCATCCACCACTAAATTGACCAACCGCCCCGGCACGACGATGACTTTGCGGATGGTTTTGCCTTGCGCGGCAAGGTAGTTGCGAATTTTTTCGTCCTGACAGGCGGCGGTTTGGATTTCGGCGTTGCTGCTGCTTGCCGCCACCTTAATTTGCCCGCGCAATTTGCCGTTGACCTGCACGACTAACTGGAGCGTATCGCCGCGCAGGGCGGTTTCATCGGCGTGTTGCCAAGCGGCGTCTATAACATCGCCGGCTTCGCCCATATCGCGCCATATGCGATGCGCGATATGCGGGGTGATGGGCGCCAATACGCGGGTCATCGCGAGCACGCCTTCGCGCAACACGGCGGCCCGCAGATCATTTTTGCGCGGATCAAATTTCTCCATCGCGTTCAGCAGTTTCATGCAGGCGGCGATGACGGTGTTGTATTGAAATTTCGGATAATCGCGATTGGCTTGTTGCAACATGGTATGCACCTGCCGCCGCAATTCGCGCGTCTCTTCATCGTAATCCGAACCTCCAACGCTGAACGAAGCAGTCATTCCTTGCATTGTTTCTTTTGCGAATTTCATCGCGCCCGCGTTGTCTTGCACCAACTGCCACCAGCGGCGCAAGAAGCGTTGCGCGCCGGCGACCGCTTGGTCGTTCCATTCCAACGCTTGCTCGGGCGGCGCCGCGAACATGATGAACAAGCGCACGGTGTCGGCGCCGTAGCGGTCAATCATGGCTTGGGGGGCAACGGTGTTGCCTTTGGATTTGGACATTTTGGCGCCGTCCTTCAACACCATGCCCTGCGTTAGCAAGTTGGTGAACGGCTCGTCGCTGTCCACCAGCCCCAGGTCGCGCAATAACTTATGCACAAAGCGCGCATAAAGCAGGTGCAACACGGCGTGCTCAACGCCGCCAATATACTGATCCACCGGCAGCCAGTAGTTGGCGCGCCGGTCAAGCATCGCATGTTCGGCATGCGGGCAACAGTAGCGATGGAAATACCACGATGATTCAACAAAGGTGTCAAAAGTATCGGTCTCGCGGGTGGCGGGCTGCGTGCCGCCGGGCAACGTGGTGTGCTGGAAATTCGGGTGCTCTAACAGCGGCGAGGCGACGCCGTGACCGGCGATTTGCTCCGGCAGAATCACCGGCAACTCGGCATCCGGCACCGCCACAATGGTATCGTGCTGATCATACATGACTGGAATCGGGCAGCCCCAATAGCGTTGCCGCGAAACGCCCCAGTCGCGCAGCCGGTATTTGACCGTCCGCTTGCCCGCCCCAAGCTGCACTAGGTGGTCGGCGATGGCGTTGCAGGCTGCGGTGAAGTCCAAGCCGTTGAAGTCACCGGAATCAATCAAAACCCCGTCTTTGGTGGTGAGCGCGACGTGCGTGAAATCATGCTCAGCGCCATCGCGGCGACGGATTACCGGGCGAATCTCTAAATCGTGCTGGCGCGCGAATTCCCAATCGCGCTGGTCATGCGCCGGCACCGCCATGACCGCGCCACCGCCATACTCCATTAGCACGAAGTTGGCCGCCCAGATGGCGAGCGGCTCGCCGCTGAGCGGATGGGTGGCGGTGATGCCTAACGGCACGCCTTTTTTCGGCATGGTTTCCAGTTCGGCTTCGGCGGTGGTGGTTGCCCGGCATTCCGCCATAAACTTGGCGACCGCGGCGCTGGTCGGGCGTTTGGCTTGCGCGACTTTGCGGGTAAGCGGATGTTCGCTGGCG
The DNA here is from genome assembly GCA_020027415.1 of Gammaproteobacteria bacterium. Classification (GTDB taxonomy): domain Bacteria; phylum Pseudomonadota; class Gammaproteobacteria; order Arenicellales; family Poriferihabitantaceae; genus JAHRAW01. Next base: position 9,250 of record JAHRAW010000132.1, on the reverse strand, counting down.
ACAAAAATCGCGGTGATGCCCATCAGGGTGTCGGGGCGGGTGGTATAAACCGTCAGCGGCTGCGGTTCGCCGTCCACGGCAAAACTGAATTCCACGCCTTCGGAGCGTCCAATCCAGTTGCGTTGCATGGTTTTCACCGAGTCGGGCCAGCCGTCTAATTGATCCAGACCGGTTAATAACTCCTCGGCATACTCGGTGATGCGGATAAACCACTGCGAAATTTCGCGCCGTTCCACGATTGCCCCGGAACGCCAGCCGCGCCCGTTTTCCACTTGCTCGTTGGCTAATACGGTTTGTTCCACCGGGTCCCAGTTGACCATCGCCATTTTTTTATACGCCAGATCTTTTTCCAATAGGCGATTGAAAAACCATTGTTCCCAGCGGTAATACTGCGGCGTGCAGGTCGCCAGTTCACGGCTCCAGTCATACGCGAAACCAAGCCGTTGCAGTTGTTGCTTCATGGATTGGATATTGGCGTAGGTCCATTCCGCGGGCGGCTTGCGGTGTTCAATGGCGGCGTTTTCAGCCGGCAAGCCAAACGCATCCCAGCCCATCGGCTGCAACACATTTTTGCCCAACATACGTTGGTAGCGGCTAATCACATCGCCGATGGTGTAGTTGCGAACATGCCCCATGTGCAATTGCCCGGACGGATACGGCAGCATGGATAGGCAGTAAAACTTCTCCCGCTCCGACTCTTCGCTGACCACGAAGGATTGGTTGTCAGCCCAGTATTGCTGAGCATCGGTTTCAATTTGGCGCGGGTCGTAGGGAATGCTCATGGCCGGGGCGGGGCGGAACTTAATCTTTCTAACCTTTCCAAAAAACCGGGGTGAATAGCACTAATAAAGTAAAGAGTTCAAGGCGGCCCAGCAGCATGGCGAACATCAGCACGAATTTGCCGAAGCCGCTGACCGCGGCGTAGTTTTGCGCGACTTCGCCGAGCCCTGGACCGAGGTTATTGAGGCATGCGGTGACCGCCGAAAACGCGGTGACGGGGTCGGCGCCGCTTGCCAACATTAGCAACAACAACAACACATAGCTGAGTATATACAGGGACAAAAAGCCCCACACCGCGTTAATCACCTGGTCCGGTACCACTTTGCCGCCGAGTTTGATGGGCAGCAATGCGTTGGGATGAACCAATTTGGAGATTTCCCGCGAGCCTTGTTTGCAGAGCAAAATCATGCGGATGATTTTCATGCCGCCGGCGGTGGAGCCGGCGCAGCCGCCCGCGGTGCTGATTAAGAGTAGCATAATCGGCAGGAAGGTGGGCCAGTGCGCGAAGTTGGCGGTGGTAAAGCCGGTGGTGGTGGCGATGGAGATGACTTGTACCGCGCTTTGCATCACGGTGTCGCCGAGTTGCTGGAAGACGCGATAGTGCAGCAGAACCGCGAGGGTGAGCAGCAAACTCGCCAACAATACCGCGAAATACGCCTTTGCTTCCGGGTCGCGCAAATAAACCGCCACCGTGCGCGAACGCAAGGCGGTGAAATGCAGCGCAAAATTCAGCCCCGACAACACCATGAACAGCATTGCGATGGCATACACTGCGGCGCTGTTGAAATAACCCAAACTGCCGTCGTGCGTGGAGAAGCCGCCGATGGCGATGGTTGAAAACGCATGCCCGACCGCGTCAAATAAGGTCATGTCGGCGAGGTAATAGCAAAGCGCGCAGACCGCCGTGAGACCGAGATAGAGATACCACAAGCCCTTGGCGGTTTCGGTGATGCGCGGCGTGAGTTTATTGTTTTTCACCGGCCCGGGGGTTTCGGCGCGGTAGAGTTGCAAGCCGCCGACCCCTAACATCGGCATGACCGCCACCGCTAACACCACGATGCCCATGCCGCCGAGCCATTGCAGTTGCTGGCGATAGTACAGAATGGAGGGCGGCAGGGAGTCAATGTCGGTGAGAATGGTGGCGCCAGTGGTGGTCAGCCCGGACATGGCTTCAAACAAGGCATCCACCACGCTGATGGAAGGCTGTTGCAACAGCAACAACGGCACCGCGCCCATCGCCGATAACACCGTCCAGAACAGCGCCACCACCAAGAAGCCGTCGCGCAAGCGCAACTCCCCGGTGGCGCGGCGGAGCGGCAGCCAGCACCCCAAGCCGCACATCAAGTTCAGCGCCAGCGCGCATAAAAATGGCAGCAGCACGCCGTCGTTGGTGAAGTAGGAAATCCCAATCGGCGGCAACAGGGTAACGCTGAACAACCCCAACAACACGCCGAGGAGTTTGATGACCGGTTTGTTGCGCATACTCAACTTGTTTCGCGGAACCCTCAGAAGAAGCCGGCGGATACTTGAAAGAGATTTTCCACTTCCGGAATTTGGCGCTTGTCAATGACGAAAATAATGACATGGTCGCCTTCTTCAATCACCGGCTCAGCATCCAGCCGCAATAGTTTGTCGTCGCGCATGATGGCGCCGATGGTGGCGCCGTGCGGCAGTTTGATATCATGCAACGGGCGCCCGACGATTTTGGAGGTGCTGCGATCGCCATGCGCAACCGCTTCCAGCGCCTCGGCGACGCCGCGCCGCAGCGAATGCGCGGCTTGCACATCGCCGCGGCGCACATGCGACAACAGCGCGCTGACGGTGGCAAGCCGCGGGGAAATGGCGATGTCCAGTACGCTGCTTTCAATCAAATCTATGTACGCCGAACGATTGACAATCGCCATCGCGCGCCGCGCGCCGAGTCGTTTCGCCAACATCGCCGAGAGGATATTGGCTTCGTCCTCGTTGGTCAGCGCGCAAAACAATTCCATGGCGTCAATGTTTTCTTCGCGCAACAGTGCTTCATTGGCGGCGTCGCTCTGCAGCACCACGATGCCTTCCAGTTGCTCCGAGACCCACTGCGCGCGTTGCGCGTTGCGTTCAAATAGTTTGACTTGAAACCCGCCTTGCGTAAGCGACTGCGCCAGCCGAAAACCGATGTTGCCGGCGCCGGCGATCATAATGCGTTTGCCCACCGCTTCGCTGCTGCGCAACTCTTGCATAACGTTGTGAATGTCTGCGGTGGTGGCGATGAAAAAAACTTCATCATCCAGTTCAATGACGGTTTTGCCGGTGGGGATGATGGCGCGGTTGCGGCGATAAATGGCCGCCACCCGCACATTGACCGACGGCAGATGATGTTCCAGTTCGCGCAGTTGTTGCCCCACCAAGGCGCCGCCATGATAAGCGCGCAACCCCACCAGACGAATTTTGCCGTTGGCGAAATCAATCACTTGCAAGGCCCCGGGATATTCAATCAGGCGCTGGATTTGATCGGTGACCACCTGCTCCGGGCTGATGATGACATCAATCGGAATGGCGCCGTGGCGGAATAAATTCGGATGCTCAAGATACGCCGCCGAACGCACCCGCGCGATTTTGGTGGGCGTGTTGAACAGCGAATGGGCGATTTGGCAGGCGATCATATTAACCTCGTCGCTGTCGGTCACCGCCAAAATCATGTCCACATCCTCCACTCCGGCGCGCAGCAACACCTCCGGCGACGACGCCGAGCCGGTCACGGTGCGAATGTCAAGGCGGTCTTGCAACCCCTCCAACACTTTGCTGTTGTGGTCCACTAAGGTGATGTCGTTGTCCTCGCGCGACAGAATTTCGGTGGTGGACGCGCCCACTTGTCCGGCGCCGAGGATGATGATTTTCATGTTGGCGTTGCCCACTCAGTGTTCGGTTGGGGGTTAGGGTTGGGGCGTGTATTTTATAGTGAATGGCCGGCGATCGTTGCCGCGGCGTGTTGCAATCGGCAGTAGTAAAATCCGTCGCCGGGATGGACGCCGGGCAAACGCTGCCGCCCGAAACGGGTGGCAAGCCCGGCCGGGGCGTGCAAGGGTTGCGCGCGTGCATCGGGTTGTTGGTTGAGAAAGGCTTCAATCACCGCATCATTCTCAGTCGGTAGAATTGAGCAAGTTACATACAGCAACGTGCCGCCGTTCGCCAATAACGACCACGCGTTCGCCAACAGCGTAAATTGCTGGCGGGCGAAGTGGGCGATGTCTTGGGGCGCACGGCGATGTTTGATATCCGGGTGGCGGCGAATCACGCCGCTGCCGCTGCACGGCGCGTCCAACAGGATGCGGTCAAACAAACGTCCGTCCCACCAGGTGGTCGGCTGGCTTAGATCGGCGGCAATCACCGCCACCTTGGTTTTTATCCCGGGGTTGGTGTTGGTATCGGTATCGGCGTCGGCTTTGGTATCGGCGTTGGACGCAGTTTGCAAGCCGAGGCGCGTCAGGTTTTGTTGCAAGGTAGCAAGCCGCGTCGGCAAATCCACCGCCACCAACTCGGCAAGTTGTGGCTGCGTTTCAAGCAACAGGCAAGTTTTGCCGCCGGGCGCCGCGCAAGCGTCCAGCACCCGTTCGCCGACCCCGAAAGCGGCGCCTGAGGCGGCCTCTGAAAACGCCGACCCCGCCAGTTGCGCGGCTTCATCCTGCACCGATATCCACCCCTCGGCAAAACCGGGGATGCGCTCCACCGGTCTCGGATTCAGCAAAGTCACGCCCCATTCGCTGTGTTCGGTCGGCTGCGCGGCGATGTCGGCTTGCGCGAGTTGGTTGAGGTAGGCGGCGCGGGAAATTCGCCGTTGATTGACGCGCAGAGTCAGCGGCGGTTTGCAGTTGCTGGCGGCAAGCACGGCTGCATAGTGCGCGGGCCAGTGGGCGCGGATTTCCCGGTACAGCCAGACGGGGAAGGCATGCCGCGCCGACTCGGGCGCGAGTTGTTGGCGCAGTTGGCGGCGGCGTTTGAGGAAGTTGCGCAGCACCCCGTTGATCATTTTATCCGCCCAGTTAAAGCGGCTCTCCTTAACGGCGGCTACGCTTTGACTAACCACCGCGTAGTGCGGAATGCGCATGTGTTCAAGTTGGTAGCAACCGTTGAGCAGGATGAAATGCAGCACGCGGTGCGGTTTCGCAATTGGCTTGCGTAGCAACTGCGTTAGCATGCCGTCAAAATAATGATAATGACGGCAGGCGCCGTAGCAAATTTCGTGAAACCGCGCCTGTTGGCAATGCGGCATGGTTGTCGCGTGCGCGCGCAACGCGTTTTCCAGAGAGCGCCCGCGATCCACCACCGCTAACACCGCCTGCGCCGCGGCGAGGTGAAGATTCGGCGGCGGCATGGTTGCCCTCAATTACGACTCGGTGGCGAAGCGCATGCCGGGCGCAATCGCCTTCTCCGGGTGATTGCGCGCGCCGTTGAGCAACGCCGAAACGGGCATGGGTTTGCCGCCCGGGTATTGCGCTTCGGTCAGCAACAATTGACCTTCGCCGGTGGCAACCGTGAGCCCGCAAGGATGCACGCGGACGATTTCACCGGGGCGGGTTTGGCGCGCGGCGCGGGTAGGGTCGGCGGTAGCGCGCAATACTCGCAACGCATTGCCGTTCAGTTCGGCGCGCGCTACTGGCCACGGATTGAACGCGCGAATCTGGCGCGCTAACGTTGCCGCCGGCAATCGCCAATTTAACTTGGCTTCGGCACTTTGCAATTTAGCCGCATAGCAAACTTGGCGTTCGTCCTGCGCCGCGGCGGGCAACGTTTGGGTGGCAAGCGCCGCCAGATTGGCGCGCAACAACTGCGCCGCCAACGGCGCCAACTTGTCGTGCAAACTGCCGCTGGTATCCTCCGCCGCAATCGGCAGGCGCGCGCGCGCCAACACCGCGCCGCGATCCAAGCGCGCTTCCATTTGCATCAAACTGACGCCGGTAACCGGGTCGCCGGCTTCAATCGCGCGTTGAATCGGCGCCGCGCCGCGCCACCGCGGCAGCAGCGACGCATGCAAGTTGATGCAGCCGCGGGCGGGAATGGCAAGCACCGCGCGCGGCAGCAGCAACCCGTAGGCGACCACCACCATTAAATCCGGTTTCAAACGTTGCAATTCGCGCACTGCGGTCGCCGAGTGGAATGATTCGGGTTGCAAAACCGGCGGCGTCTGGGGAGCATGCGCGCGCGCAAATTGCTTGACTGCGCTGTGGCAAAGTTGGTTGCCGCGCCGACCGCGGCGGTCGGGCTGGGTGTAAATTGCAATTACCTCCGCCCGGTCGGCGGCGAGTAGCGCGTTCAGGCAAGGAATGGCAAAGGCGGGGGTGCCCGCAAACACGACGCGCATGCGCATGGGAGAGTCCGCGAAATCAGGCGGCGGCGACCGAGACTGCGGCGCGGGATTCTTTGCTAAGTTTTTTACCGCCGAGTTTTTTGCGGATGCGGTGCTGTTTCAGGCGCGACAGATAATCAACGAAGACCTTGCCATTTAGGTGGTCAATTTCGTGCTGAATGCAAATGGACAACATTTCATCCGCGTTCATTTCAAAACGCCGCCCGGTCACATCCTGGGCGTTAATCTTCACCGTCTGCGCCCGTTCCACGGTGGCAACCACGCCGGGCACCGACAAGCAGCCTTCTTCGCTCTCGGCACTACCCTTTAATTCGGATAGTTCGGGGTTGATGAAAACTTGCAGACTGTTTTTTCCCGCCGACAAGTCCATCACCACCACGCGCTGCGACACATTAACTTGCACCGCGGCCAAGCCGATGCCGGCGGCGGCATACATAGTTTCCGCCATATCGGTTACCAACTGTTTGAGTTGCTCGTTGAATTCGGTGACCGGCTGGGCAACTCGGCGCAAACGTTGGTCCGGATATACCAGAATACTCAGCTTAGACATCGCTACTCGCTCCCAAGATGGCATGCATGCTCGCAATGGACATGCGCCGATTCTATGCCCGGCGCGGGAAAAATTCCAGTCCATCCACAAGCGTACAGCATCGGCCAGCGCCGGGCGCGGGCGATTGGTTCATCGGCGGGGCGGTTTGCCGGCATGGTTTTGTGGTATCATTCACAACTTGAGTCGCGGCGGCCAGCGAAACTCACTCAGTAACGCAGTAACGCTCAGCGATGCTCAGCGGTCACATGGTCGCCGCTCCCCCTTAAATTGCGCTCCAACCACTTGGCGGACACACCGATGAATCACACCATAAGAGCGATACTCAGTTGGGCAATCAGCGCCTGGGCTTGCAAGGTATTCCTTTTTTCGTTGCCCTATAAGTTCGCCAATCATGCGGATACCCAGTACATTTTTGGCGTCATTGGCGAATGGTTGGGCGGCATTCTCGGCGCCGCCGTCGGTCGGTGGTTTGCTGAGTTTGGCGCTTATACAGTGGGCGGTTTTGAGTTGCTGACTTCCGTTGTATTGCTGTTGCCGGCGTTGTTTTGGGCGCTTGGTAAAGTGGGCTGGTCGGCGGCGCCGAGGTTAGCGCCGCGCGCGCAGTACCACCGAATCGGCGGGCTGATGGCGGCGGCGGTAATGGCCGGCGCGGCATTTTTTCACTTGTTCACCCCGCTCGGCGTGGAGGTGTTGCATCAGGGCAAAAGCGATGGCGGTTCGCTGTTTTATGCGGCGGTCTCCATTTTTGTGCTGGGGCTGGTCTTGTTTCTGCTCAACCTACGCAACGAAAAATAAGTTTCTGCTTGGCGTAAGCCGCCCAAACCTCCCGACCAACCCGCACTGGTTAGCCGCCCGCTCCAACCGGCGCGCGCGCCAGTTTGACGAAAGCCTGGATGAAGATTACATACTTCATGGTGCTCGCCTATATTTGCTGTTGCGTGCGCGTGGCGACCAAGCCGTGTAAATACTTTCAGTTGAATGCGCGGTTTTTTGACAGCCAAATTGGGATTTTCTCCAAACTCCAACTGGACCGCTTGATTCCGCCGCGCTGGCGGTTGACGCAGTTTCGCGATGACGGCGTTCGCATGCCGGCGCGCTATCCGGTGTTCGTCAAACCGGAATGGAGTCAAAACGCCGCCGGGGTGCATCGCGCCGACCACGCCGCGCAACTCCAACGCATCCGCGCGCAACTCCGCCCGGCGCGGGTCGCCTACTTGATTCAAGAAGCGGCTTTGGAACGCCACGAGTATGAGATTTTTTCCATTCCGCAGCATCTGGATGCGCGGCGCTACGCGGTGCTCAGCGTCACCGAAGCGCGCAACAGCAGCGCGCCAAAGCCGATTAACAGCATCCACAATCCACGCACTCGGTATGTGGAAATCACCGCGTGTTTTTCGGCGGCGCAAGTTGAGCAAATCTGGGCGTTCGTGCGACGCCTCGGCGATTTCAAAATCTCTCGGGTCAGCGTGTGCGCCGACTCGCCGGCGGAGTTGGCGCGGGGAAATTTTCATGTCATTGAAGTCAATTTATTTCTGCCGATGCCGATTAATCTATTGGACAATCGTTATTCGTGGCGCGATAGGATGCGCCGCGTGCCGAGTTACATGATGCGCTTGGCGTTGGTCACTAAACACCGCGACAAGCGTTTGGCAAGCAAACCGGTGTTCATCAAAAGCATGCTGTATCATCGCCGCCGCCCGCGTTCGCGTTCGCCTGCCTGAGTCGCCGATTCGCTGAGTCGCCGAGTTGCGCCCATGAAAATACGCTTCATCAGAAAAATAAACGCCTGCCTATACCGCCGGCTCAGCGCGCGTTATATGCGCGGCTGCACCAGTTACAACACTTTGGAAGTTCGCAAGGGATGCCGCTCCAAAGCGCAAGCGCGCGCCGTGTTCGCGCGCAACCATGTCCCCCACGCGCGCGGCATGATTTTTCTGTTGCCGTGGCAAGTAAAAAGTTTCGTCCGCGAGTATGGCTTTCCGTTGGTGGTGAAGCCGAATGTCAGCGGCTATTCGCGCGGCAGTTATTTCCCCATCCACACCATGAAAGAATTGTGGCGCGGAATATTCTGGGCGAAGGCGTGGTGGCCCAGCACCGTCATTGAGCAGTATCTCAGCGGCGCCAATTATCGCGTGTTGGCGACCGGCGACCGGTTGGTTTCGGTGATTAGACGCTATCCGCCGTTTGTGGTCGGCGACGGCGGCGCCACCGTGGACGCTTTGATTGACCAAGAAAACCGCCAGCGCACGCGCATGAAGTTGTATCCGACCATCTTTCCGCTCAGCAAAAACAAGCAAGTGAGGGCGTATTTGAAAAAGCAAAACCTGAGTTTGGCTTCGGTGCCGCGCCGCGGTCACCGCGTTGAGTTGTTTCACCGCGTTGCGTTAGCCCCGGGCGGGGTGGTGGAAACCATTAAGCAAAGCACCATCGCCGATGACAACCGACAATTGTTCCGCGAGGTGGTCAAAATGTTCAACGCTAACCTGCTGGGGATTGATGTCATTTTTGAGCACGGCATTGAGCGCAGTTATCGTCGGCAACGATGCATCTTCATTGAGGTTAATTCGCGCCCG
>JAHRAW010000080.1 GCA_020027415.1 Gammaproteobacteria bacterium | reverse complement strand
GCCTCGCGAAACATGTACTGATAAAACCATAGGTCAAACTGCTCGCGCAAAAACTGTTTGGCATTTTTATGAATGAAAAAATCCACCTCGGTTTGGCCGGCGAATACCTGACAGGCTTTTTGCAGTTGCGCTTGGTGCAGTTGCACGCCTTCCTGACGAACTCGTTTAGTTATGTCGTCTGTCTTGGTGCGCCCGCCCTGTTTTGAATGGGAAACTTTTAGGTTGATAATCGCTCCCTGTGCATCGTGAGTTACGGCGGACAAGGTATAAACGAATTCACGACGCTCGTTATTTTGCTTATGCGCAAGTTCGGCTGCGTCAAAATAAAATCGCGGGCTGTTCGGGTATTCGCTGGCCGCCAAGCGCACCGGCATTGAGCATATTAATTGGTCGGATTTGACATAGTAAAGTTGCTGCGTTTTCCAACTCAATGCAATGTCTTCGCCGTCCGCATACACACGCTCATAGGTTTTGGCGAACGCCGGCAGGTTGCGAAAATAGATTGAACCGCTTTCGCAGAAGTAGCGATGGAAGAAAGTATAAAGTTTGTCAAATAACTCCTCACGGAAGTCGGTGCCGGGCTTGGCGCGCGCATTAATTTGCTTTATCAAATCGTCGCGTATGGATTGAAAATACGCATTTTTGATTCGCATTAAATTGATGAAACCAGATGCGCCATCAACGGCGGCACTCGTGAACATGGATTCCAGTTCACCCAAAAATATTTTTTCTTTGCTGACGAGGTTGTTCATCATTTTGTGGGGGCATTCCCTACGCTGCTAGACGCGATAGATGGGCGCATTCAGCGAATTTGGAAATGCATGATACTCCGTTACCGCCCGCGCTGTAAACGATGATTTTGCCGCTCAATCTGGCGGTTTGACTACTTCATTGCGGACATAGCAGGCGGTTAGTTGCAACGGGGAAATCGCGCTTGACAAGCCGCGGGCGGCGGCGATTTGCGATAGGCTTGCGGCTTGCGGGTATTGGTTGGCGTGCCAGTTGCACTTCGCGCCGTTCAGCGTTTCCAATAAAATTGGGGCGTAGCGATCCCAGCCGCTGCCGACGCCGATTATATCTTGCCGCTCGCAAGGAGTTAAATGCTGTGGCGCGCTTAGCGCTGGCGGCATGATTTCGTGCGGCGGCGCAGCGGGGTTGGCGGCGGGGTTGGGGTCGTGTGCTGGCGAGGGCGACGAGGGGGGCGGCGAATTGCGATATAAGCCGTAGTAAATCTGCTGCATGCGCGCGTCAATGGCCGGCAAGACCAGCGGATGGGCGACTGCGCCGGCGAGCGTTTCCAATGAGCCCACCGCAATGACCGGCAGCCCGGCGCCATACGCCAAACCTTGCGCGACGCCGATGCCAATGCGCACGCCGGTAAACGAGCCGGGACCCACATCAACCGCCACCGCATGCAGATTTTGCAGTTTGGTCGCATGCGCTTGCAGCAGGGCTTGCACCATATCCAACACCAACCGAGAATGCCCTTGCGGCGCGATTTCCATCCGCTGCGTGACTGCGCCGCCTAAATTTAGCGCGACTGAGCAGGCTTCGGTAACGGTATCAATCGCCAAGATTTTGAGGTTGGTGGTTGCTTTCGCAGTGGTCTTCGCGGTGGTCTTAGTGATTGCCATTAAGCAGCGTCCCAATCGGTTCATCCATTAAAAAAGTTGACCACATCATGCAAATTTTGGGTAACCGCCATCGCCGGCAAACTATTGAGAAACAACTTGCCATAACTTTTGGAAACCACCCGCGGGTCGCACAGCACCAATACGCCGCGGTCGGTTTCGGAGCGAATCAAACGACCCGCGCCTTGCTTCAAAGCAATTACCGCATCGGGAATTTGAATATCCATGAATGGGTTATTGCCTTCTTGCTCGCAGGCGCTGAGGCGGCTTTTCAGCACCGGGTCGCTTGGCGAAGCAAACGGCAATTTATCAATGATGACGCACGACAGATGCTCGCCCTTGACATCCACCCCTTCCCAAAAACTTGCGGTGCCTAACAACACCGCCGGCGCGGACTGCTTGAAACGCGCCAGCAACTCGCTTTTTGGGGCTTGCCCTTGCAGTAGCATCCGCCACTCCGCAGCGGCGGCATGCTCGCCGAGGTTTTGATGCACGCGGTGCATCATCGCGTAACTGGTAAACAAGCAAAACGCGCGCCCGCGACTTGCGCTGAGCACTTCCACGATGAGATTGGTCAGCGCAACTTCATACTCCGCTTGTCGCGGGTCCGGCATATTTCGCGGCAGATACAGCAACGCGTTGCGCTGGAAATCGTACGGGCTACCGAAATTCCGGGTATCGGCATGCTGCAGTCCAAGTTGATTGCAAAACGCGGAGAAATCATCGCCCACCGCCAAGGTGGCGGAGGTGAAAATCCACGCGCGCGGTCGCTGTTCCATCATTTCCACAAACCGTTCGCTGATTTTTAACGGCGTGCCGTGAAAGCGAAACCAGCGCGCGCCAATCTCCGCCCAGCAAATTAAGTTACGCTCACCGCTGCGCCAAGTATCCAACCGCTCTTGCGCCAACAAACAACGCTGATGGCAACGTTGCAGCCCTTCGCCGGCGACCGCCGCGGTGGCAAGGATGCGCTCAAACTCGTCCACCGCTCGTTGCAAACCCTGATAAGCGGTATCAAATTTTGCGTTTTGTAAGGTTTCCAAAGTAACCGCTTGCGCTGGCGCCTGTTCTTGCCCTTGGCTTTGTCCGTGCGCTTGCTGTGGTCCTTTACTTGGCTTAGCGAATGGTTGATTGGCGCGATGCAAACGTTTTAAGGCTCGTTCCAAGCGTGTCGCGGCGGCGGTGAATTGTACGCCGCTTTTTTCATCCGCTTCGGCTTTCTCCACATCGCGCAGCAGTTCGGCAAGTTGTCCGCTGGCGAGCGTGAAACCAAAAAAATCGGAGGCGATTTCTGCCACGCCGTGGGCTTCGTCAAACACCACCGCATCGTACGCCGGCAATAACTCGCCCAAGCCTTCATACTTCAAGGTGATATCGGAGAAAAACAAGTGGTGATTGACCACCACGATATCGGCTTTCATCGCCCGCTGGCGCGCTTTGACCACGAAGCACTGCTTGAAATCCGGGCATTGCCCGCCGAGGCAATTGTCGGCGGTGGAGGTGACTTGTTTCCACACCGGCGATTGTTCGCTGAGTTCGGTGACTTCGGCAATGTCGCCGCTGTTGGTAGCAGTCGCCCACCGTTCAATCTTCTCAAATGACTCGGCTTCCTCAGCGCTGAGTAAATCGCTTTGCGGGCGCGGCAGTTTCAGGCGATGACGACAAAGATAGTTCGCCCGTCCTTTCAGCAACACCGCGTTGACCGGCTTGCCAAGCGCCTCGCTAACTTGCGGCAGGTCGCGCTGGAAAATCTGCTCTTGCAGATGGCGGCTGCCGGTGGATATGATGGTGCGCCGACCGCTGAGAAGTATCGGCGTGAGGTAGGCGTAGGTTTTGCCGGTGCCGGTGCCGGATTCAACCACCAGCGTGCCGCCATGCGCAAGCGCCTCTTCAACCGCCGCCGCCATTTGTTGCTGCGCAAGGCGCGGCGTAAAAGCAGCGACCGCTTGCTGAAAGGTGTCGCCTAACGCAGCAAAACTTGCGGATTGGTTCAAGCAGGCAGTAGCAAAAATGGGGTTAGATTAATCCACCAAATCCTCAAAAAAAGCCTTGATTTTGTCCGCCCACGAACTGCTGCGCGGGGCGTGGCGGCGACCGCCGGCGGCGAGGCTTTTTTCCAGTTCCTTGATTAACTCTTTTTGTTGCGCGGTCAGGTTGACCGGGGTTTCCACCGCCACTTTGCAATACAAATCGCCTTGGTTGCGGTTGCGCACATTGCGGATGCCTTTGCCGCGCAAGCGAAACATTTTCTCCGACTGGCTCTCGGCCGGCACTTTGAGTTTGGCGCGCCCCGATAAAGTTGGAATCTCAAGCGTGCCGCCTAACGCCATGGTGGTGAAATTGACCGGCACTTCGCAATATAAGTTATCGCCGTCGCGCGCAAAAATTGGGTGCGGCTTGATGCGCACTTGCACATAAAGGTCGCCCGGGCTACCGCCCGCACTGTTGATTTCCCCTTCCCCAACCAGTCGGACTTGGTCGTCTTCATCCACTCCGGCTGGAATTTTCACCGCTAAGGTTTTCTCTTCGCGCAGCATGCCGCGTCCGTTGCAGGCGGCGCATGGATCGGTGATTAAGCTGCCTTGACCGCGACATTGCGGACAGGTTTTCTGCACTGAGAAAAATCCTTGTTGCAAGCGCACTTGCCCTTGCCCATGGCAACCGGTACAAGCCTTGGCGGTACTGCCCGCACGACAGCCGGAGCCTTTGCAGGCGGCGCACTTTGCCATCTTTGGCACGCGGATTTTCTTGTCAACGCCGTGCACCGCTTGTTCCATGGATAACTCAAGGCGATAGCGCAGGTCGGAACCGCGCGCGTGTCGCCGCCCGCCGCCGCCGCCGAAGATGTCGCCGAAGATGTCGCCAACCCCGCCGCCGGGCGCGGCGCCGTGGGATGAGTCTACGCCGGCATGCCCGAATTGGTCGTAGGCGGCGCGTTTCTGCGGTTTGCTCAGCACATCATAGGCTTCCTTTGCCTCCTTAAAACGCGCTTCGCTATCGGCGTTGCCTTGCGCGCGGTCCGGATGAAATTTCATCGCCAACCGGCGATACGCCTTTTTCAGTTCATCGTTGCTCGCTTGGCGGCTGACCCCCAAAACTTCGTAGTAATCGCGCTTCGCCATTTGAGGGGTGATGTTAGGATTCGGCTAAAAACGGGGGCGATTTCGCCCCCGTTCGGTTGGGCTGCGGGCTGGATTACTACGAAGTTTT
>JAHRAW010000106.1 GCA_020027415.1 Gammaproteobacteria bacterium | reverse complement strand
GTTTTTAGGTTGGGAGCCGCATCCGATGAACGCCAATTACGATATGGCGTATCTGACCGGCGGCGACGATTATTTCGGTCCCGACCTGGGCGGCGCTACGGTATTTACCAACACCCGCGCCGGGTATGTGAACGACTGCCCGAATGTCGGCAAACTGCTCACCAATCTCCAGTTTTCGTTAAGTCTGGAAAACGAGATTATGGGTGCGATTTTGAACCAAGGCGAAGAGCCGCAGGATGCCGCCAAAAAATGGTTGCGCGCCAATCCGAAAGTGTTGAACGGCTGGTTGTCCGGGGTGAAAACCAAAAGCGGCGGCAACGGTCTGTCCGCAGTCAAAAAATCGTTGCGCTTGTAATCGCAATCGCGTCGGCGCGCGGTCGACCACCGCTTTATCCGTCAACTGATTCCGCATGGGAATGCCATGATGGAATGGTTAACAGAGTGGCTGACCGCGCGCAAACTGCCCATCGGCAAGTCGGCAAAAAATTTCATTGATTTTTTAACTGAACATGCGGCCACGCTGTTTGATGGCATCGCCGCCGTTTTGCAAACTGTAATTGATAGGCTGTTGTGGTGCCTGCAGACATTGCCGCCGTTGCTGTTGGTACTGTTAGCGGCGGGTACCGCCTATCTTGTGCATCGCAAAATTTCGCTGACGGCGTTTGTCATCGGCGGCTTGTTGTTAATCATCAACCAAGGATATTGGCAACAGACCATCAGCACCTTGGCGTTGGTGCTGGCTTCGGCGACGCTTTGCATGGCAGTCGGCGTGCCGTTGGGCATTGCCGCGGCGCATCGCCCGTGGCTCTACACGGTGATGCGTCCGGTGCTGGATTTAATGCAGACCATTCCCACGTTTGTTTATTTGATTCCGGCGTTGGTGCTGTTTGGTTTGGGTGAAGTGCCGGGCTTGGTCGCCACCGTCATTTTCGCCATCGCCGCGCCGATTCGCTTAACGCATCTCGGTGTGTCCTCCACGCCCAATACTTTGCTTGAAGCCGGGCATGCGTTCGGCTGCTCGGCGCGACAACTGTTACTGAAAGTGGAATTGCCATTTGCGTTGCCGCAAATTATGGCGGGCTTCACCCAAGCCATCATGCTGTCTTTATCCATGGTAGTGATTGCCGC
Organism: Gammaproteobacteria bacterium; assembly: GCA_020027415.1. GTDB lineage: Bacteria > Pseudomonadota > Gammaproteobacteria > Arenicellales > Poriferihabitantaceae > JAHRAW01. Next base: position 2,729 of record JAHRAW010000106.1, on the reverse strand, counting down.
TATGGTGGGGGCGCCGGGTTTGGGCGTGCCGATATTGCGCGCGATTAACTCAGTCAATGTTGCCAAAGGCTTTGAAGCCGGGCTCGCCATTGTCATCATCGCGATTATTCTCGACCGTGTGTTTCGTCCGCGCGCAGAGTCGCGCCCGTCGTTAAAAAAGACCAGTTTGAATGTTGCCTTGCGCGGGTTTTGGAAACAATATTTTTCAGCAACCCAAGTTTCAAAAAACCGCCGCAGCGCGACTAAATGAGGTTGCTAGGGTTGCTGAGGTCACCGCATTGCCGACCGCCATGCCAGCGGCAACACCGCCTTGGCTTTGCAATCACCAAAATTCATCCGGGCTTGTTGCTCCCGTCGTCACCCTATGACCTATCCAGTTGTTGATATTGATTCGGCTTGCATCGTGTTTGGCGGCGCGCCGGCGCGCGCGTTGCCGCTAATGGACGCCGGCAAAAGCCGCGAACAAATTCAAGCCGAAACCGCGCAGATTTTAGGCGTGCACGACTGTTCGCTACAGGTTGCTGAGGGCGAAATTGTCGTTTTAATGGGCTTGTCCGGATCCGGTAAATCCACTTTGTTACGCGCCGTCAACGGGCTCAACAAAGTGATACGCGGCGCGGTGCGAGTGGATGACGGCAAACAGCCGGTGGATATTACGCGCGCCGATTCGGCGACCTTACGATTTTTTCGCACCAGTCGAATTTCCATGGTATTCCAGCAATTTGCCCTGTTGCCGTGGCGCACGGTCGCCGATAATGTGGCTTTCGGGCTGGAGGTGGCGGGACTCGCCGGCGACAAACAACGCGAGGTCGTTGAACGCCAACTCGCCATGGTCAATTTACAAGACTGGGCGCAGTGCAAAGTACATGAACTTTCCGGCGGCATGCAACAGCGCGTAGGGTTAGCGCGCGCCTTCGCCACCGAATCGCCAATCTTACTGATGGATGAGCCGTTTTCGGCGCTTGACCCGCTAATCCGCGTGCGCCTTCAAGACGAACTGCTGGCTCTGCAAAAAAGTTTGCGCCGCACCATCTTGTTTGTCAGCCACGACCTGGATGAAGCCCTGAAAATAGGTAATCGCATTGTGATTATGCAAGGCGGACGCATCGTGCAAGTCGGCACTCCGGAACAAATCGTGCTAACGCCGGCGACCGATTATGTGGCCGATTTTGTCGCCCACATGAACCCACTCAAAACCTTGCGCGCCACGGCGGTGATGCGCAAAACCTCGTCGCCACCGCACGGCGCGCATGTCAGTGTGGACGCCGACACGCCGTTATTGGAAGTGTTACGGGCAAAGCACGAGCGCGGTTTGCCGGTGTATGTGCGACAAAACGATGCGTGGGTTGGGGTGATTGACGACAGCGATATTTATGCTGCGTTGCTACGGCAGAAGTAACTGCGCAACGGGGTTCGCAGGCTGGGTAGGCGATGTTTGTCGGGTTGACGCGGCATAAGGCGCGGTTTCAGCGTGTAACGAAGGTTTCAGTTCGCGAGTTCATCCACCATGCTTTGTAGTTGTTCAATTGGCAGGGCGCCGACAATGAAGCGCGCTTCGCCTTGTTGATTGAGTAGGAAACCGCTGGGGGTTCCGGAAACGCCGGCGGCGGCGCCGTTGGCGTGGTCTTCATGCACGCGCGCGCTCATTCTGCCGCTGGTTAGGCATTGCGCAAAGGCATCGCCATTGATGCCGATTTCCTCCGCCAGCGGACGCAGGTTGGCGAGCGGAAAGCCGTTGCCGCCGGCGCCGGTTCGGCGATAGATAAAATCGGAATACTCCCAGAACGCATCGTTGCCGCCCAGTTCCGCGGCGCATTCGGCAGCCTCCGCTTGTTGTTGCGCGCCGGGGTTGTGAAAAGCCAGCGGGAAATGGCGATACACCCAACGAAGTTTGCCCGGGTTGTTTTCCATTAACTGCACCACGGTGGGATGGAATTTTTTGCAGAACGGGCATTCAAAATCCGAATACTCAATAAATGTGATGGCGGCTTGCGGGTTGCCAAAAATGTGGTCGCGGCGCGGGTCCACCGGACGCACCTTGGAAACTTTCGCTTGTTGCCGTTGCTGTTCGGCTTGCTCGGCTTCCGCTTGCTGCTTGATGAGCACTCGCATGATACCACGCTCAATCGCCGCATCCAACGCGCCTTCGGTGCTCAACAGCCGTTCAACTTCTTGTTGCACTAATTCTTGGAGCGCATCCGCATCTTGTGGTTGCGCAATCGCAGTGCATGACAGCGCGCTGAAAACGCCGATCACCAAGCATCTTAGAAGGAACATGATTCGCATCGTTGCCTGAGAGAAAAATAAAAGGAGTGCCGGGAGTTTGTTTTACAATTGTTCGTGCGAAGTTGAATCTGAAGTTGAATCTGAAGTGGAGTCCGAAGTGAAATTCGAAGTGGAATTCGAAGTGGAATCCGGGCTGGAGCTGGGGCAGGGCCAGGACGCGAATGGAAACGGTTTGTCCTCCGAATTGAAGGTCATAAAACGGAGAATCTGATAACTATACTTGCTCAGACCGGCGCCGAAGGTCAGCAGGTGGCGGTTGCGCTGGTCGCGAATCAAGACAAAACCAAACTGAATGGCGACCACCGCCAACAATACGATTTCAGCGAGGCTGTAGAGCAACACAAACAGCAACACAAACAGCAAGCGAAACCAAGTTTCGCGGCGTGATACAGAGGGCGTGGATTGTATATTCATACTCGTTCCTCACGGGTGATACAGGTGGC
>JAHRAW010000078.1 GCA_020027415.1 Gammaproteobacteria bacterium | reverse complement strand
CATAAATCGCCGACACGGTGGCGACGATGATGACATCCGGACGTTCCAGCAGCGCCTTAGTGGCGGACAAGCGCATCTGGTCAATATGATCGTTGACCGAAGCGTCCTTCTCAATATAGGTATCCGAACTGGGGAGGTACGCCTCCGGCTGATAATAATCATAGTATGAGACGAAGTATTCCACCGCATTGCGCGGGAAGAAATCGCGCATCTCGGAATATAACTGCGCCGCCAACGTTTTGTTGTGCGCCAGCAACAGCGCCGGGCGACCGGTGGCGGCGATCAGATTTGCCATAGTGAAAGTCTTGCCGGAGCCGGTTACGCCCAATAAAGTCTGAAACGCTTCGCCGTTGTGCAGCCCTGCCAGCAACGCGGCAATGGCGGTCGGCTGATCGCCGGCCGGTTGAAATTCGCTTTCCAGTTTATATTCTGCGGTGTTCATGGCGTGGCGTGGAGCGGTGTTGAGGTTCGCCCTAACTTAATAAAAAACTTGCAGGCTTGACTTGTATCGTTGCACTGAGTACCATGCGGCTTCCCTTCCCCGGTAGCTCAGTTGGTAGAGCGGGTGGCTGTTAACCACCTTGTCGGCAGTTCGAGTCTGTCCCGGGGAGCCAGTTTATGCGCCACGCGCAATGCATAGCGCGCCATCACTATTTGCAACGAGTTTGGTGCGTCGCGCATGCAGTATCAAACAAACGGCGCGGCGTAATTTTACCGGGCTCGGCAATCTCCCCAAGCCCAAGGAAGCCGTCGCGGTCCGAATACACGCGCACCCATCCGTCGGGCGGCGCCGAGGCCGCGCGGATGGTGCGCCCACGACACAGATACGAGGCGAGGCTTTCCGGCAAGTGCACCGCCGGCAAATGCGCCACGCTTTGCTCGGTCGGCAGCAACAATCGTTGCCGTTCGTGCGGCGCGCCAAGGGCTTCCAGTTGCGCGATGGTGACGGCGTGTTCAATGGAGAAATTCCCCACCGCGGTGCGCCGGAGTTCACTCACATGCGCTCCGCAACCCAACACCTCGCCGAGTTCGGTTGCCAGCGTGCGCACATAAAATCCGCGCGAACAGCAAAGCGTCAATTCCAGCGTATCTTCATGCCATTCTTGCAACGACAGCGCATACACCGTGACGGTGCGCGGCGCGCGTTCCACGGTCACTCCTTTGCGGGCGAATCGATACAGCGGCTGCCCGTTGTGTTTCAGCGCGGAATGCATCGGCGGAATTTGCGCAAACTGTCCCCGAAAGCGCGCTAACGCCGCAAGCAACTGGGGTCGGCTGAAATCAACGCTGGCACGGCGTTGCACTTGCCCGGCGCGGTCGCCGGTATCGGTGTGAACGCCTAACTGGATGCGCGTCCAATATTCCTTGTCGGCTGTCAGAAACAGTTCAGAAATTTTGGTGGTTTCGCCGAAACAGAGCGGCAACAAGCCGGTGGCAATCGGATCCAGGCTGCCGGTATGTCCGGCTTTGTTGGCGTTGAGCAAACGTTTGGCGTGTTGCAACGCCTGATTTGAGGTCGCCCCGGGCGGTTTGTCCAGCAACAGCATGCCGTCCACCGCCACGCCGCCGCGCGGCTTGTTACGGCGACCCATGCTTGGGCGCGTCGGGCTGATTGAGCGAAGCGATGCGCGCGCTCATTTCTACGCCGTGGCGAATGCTGTCATCGTATTTGAAGCGCAAATCCGGCGTGGTTTTGAGGTGGATATGCTGACTCAACAAATAGCGAAGGTATTTGCGTGCGTGGTTGAGGGTTTGTTCAATTTCCGGCGCCGCCACGGAGGACTCAACGCTGGATACATACACATCCGCCTGCTTCAAATCTCGGGTTACTTTGACCGCAGTGATGGAGACCAACCGTATGCGCCGGTCATCCACTTCGCGCGCAAGCAGTATGGAGAGTTCGCGGCGAATCAGTTCGGATACGCGCCGGCATCGATCCACTTCGGGCGGGTTGGCGCGCGCGCGCGCTGAACGATTCACGGCGTACGCTCCACGGCTTACAATTGTTGCGCGGTTTCCACGATTTCAAAAACTTCAATCTGATCGCCGACTTTAATATCGTTGTAGTTTTTGATGCCGATGCCGCATTCAAAGCCGCTCTTGACTTCGTTGACATCATCCTTAAAGCGACGCAACGAGTCCAGCGCGCCTTCAAAAATAACGATGTTGTCGCGCAACACCCGCACCGGCAGGTTGCGTTTGACCGCGCCTTCGGTCACATAACTGCCGGCGATTGCGCCGATCTTCGGCGCTTTGAAGACCTCGCGCACCTCCACCAAACCGACCTGTTGCTCGCTGGTGATCGGCGCCAACATGCCGCTCATCAGGGCTTTCACCAAATCCACCGCTTCGTAAATCACATTGTAATAATGCACCGCGACGTCACCGCGCTCAATTAGTTTGCGCGCGGTGGCGTCGGCGCGCACATTGAAAGCGATGATCAGCGCGCCGGCAGCGACCGCTAAATTGACATCCGATTCATTGATGCCACCGACCATGCCATGCACCACTTTAACGCGCACTTCGTCGCCGGACATTTTCTCCATCGACTCGCTCAGCGCCTCCACCGAGCCTTGCACATCGCCCTTAATCAATAAATTGATGGCTTTGGTTTCGCCTTCATTCATGCGGTTCAGCACATTTTCCATTTGGTGTTTTTGTTGCTTCGCCAGTTTGCGTTCCTTGTGTCTATTTTGACGAAGATCGGCGACCTCGCGCGCCTTGCGTTCATCGCTGACTACGAGCAAATCGTCGCCGGCCACCGGCACGCCCGCTAACCCATAGATTTCCACTGGGGTGGACGGTCCGGCTTGGTTCAGCGTCTTCCCTTGGTCGTCCATCAACAGCCGCACCCGCCCGGATTCTCGCCCGGCAAGCACGATGTCGCCTTTACGCAACATGCCCTGCTGCACCAACACCGTTGCCGCCGGACCGCGCCCCTTGTCAAGGCGCGCTTCTATCACCAGCCCGCTGGCGGCTCCGCTATGGCGCGCTTTCAGATCCAGCACTTCGGCCTGCAACAACACCGATTCCAACAAATGATCAACGCCTTCCCCGCTGAGCGCCGATATTTCATTCATCAACACATCGCCGCCCCATTTTTCAGAAACCACTTCGTGATTGCTCAATTCTTGTTTGACCTTGTCTACATCCGCCTGTTCGCGGTCGATTTTGTTGATGGCAACGATAATCGGCGCGCCGGCGGCGCGCGCATGGCGGATGGCTTCAATGGTTTGCGGCTTGACTCCATCATCCGCCGCGACCACCAAAATCACCAAATCGGTGGCTTGCGCGCCGCGCACGCGCATCGCCGAAAATGCTTCGTGCCCGGGGGTATCCAAAAAACATATTTCACCGGCTTCCAGTTCCACTTTATACGCGCCGATATGCTGGGTGATGCCGCCTGCTTCGCCGGTTGCGACTTTGCTGTTTCGGATGAAATCCAGTAGCGAGGTTTTGCCGTGGTCAACATGGCCCATCACCGTTACCACTGGCGGACGCGACTGCAAATTTTTCTGCTCGCCATCGGATGCCAACAACAACAATTCCGGATCTTCATCGGTCACCGCTTTGGCGACATGCCCCAGTTCCTCCACCACTAAGATCGCGGTGTCTTGATCAAGCATTTGATTGCTGGTTACCATAGAACCCATGGCCATCATGGTTTTGATGAGTTCGCCGGCTTTGATGGACAAGGCTTGCGCCAGTTCGCTGACGCTGATGGTATCGGCAATATGGATTTCGTGAACCACCGGCGCGGT
>JAHRAW010000059.1 GCA_020027415.1 Gammaproteobacteria bacterium | reverse complement strand
AGGTCTGGATTGTCAAGGCAATACTTAACCATGTTCTTCGCGCAGATTCGTCCTTCGGTGAACGAGCCCGATGAAAATTTATGCCCGGACGCACCCACGCCGTCGCCGGCGGTAAACAGCCCGTTGACCGTGGTCATGCGGTTATAGCCCCAGTGGTAATGCTGCGGCACGCCCGGCAAATCATCCGGACCGGAACACCACAGCCCAGCGCAGCCGGCGTGCGAACCAAGCAGATACGGTTCGGTTGGCATTAATTCGGACATCTGCTTGTCCGGTTCAATGTTTTCGCCCGCCCATACGCCGCACTGGCCGATAGTCATATCCAGAAAATCTTCCCACGCTTCAGACTCAAGGTGCTTGATTTCTTTGGGCGTCATGGTTTCGGCAAGTTTCGCCATCGCACTCGGCGTATCCATGAAAATAGGACCACGCCCTTCTTTCATTTCAATCATCATCAAATGGTTGCGCAAACAAGTGCCCATCGCAAACCCGACTGCATAACGGTCGTAACCGTCTTTTTTCAGTAACGGGTAGTTTTTTTCTTGATAATCTTCGCCAAACGCATTCATCGCTTTGGCTTTGAACAGCAGGAACCAAGCACCCACCGGTCCGTAGCCGTCCTTAAATCTTGCCGGCACAAAACGATTTTCCATCAGCGTCAACTCGGCGCCGCATTCCGCCGCCATCGCATAGGTGGAACCGGCGTTCCATACCGGATACCAAGCACGCCCGGTGCCTTCGCCGACCGAACGCGGTCTGAACACATTGACCGCACCGCCGCACGCCAACAGGCAGGCTTTGAATTTGTAAATGTACACTTTATTGTCGCGCACCGAAAAACCAGCCGCGCCGGAAACCCGCGTTGGGTCGTTTTTATCGGTCATCAAGCGCACGATAAAAATTCGCTCGCGGATATTTTCTATGCCCAACGCTTTTTTGGCGGCTTCGGCGACAATCCATTTATACGACTCGCCGTTGATCATAATCTGCCAGCGACCGGAACGCACCGGCTTGCCGCCGTCGCGCAGTTTTTTACCTTCGTCGCCTTTCTGCTTCCAAATCGGCAACCCCCAATCCTCAAAATTATGCACCGAATCATCCACATGCCGCCCGGTGTCATACACCAAATCCTCGCGCGTAATCCCCATTAGATCGCCGCGCACATAGCGCACATAATCGGCGGGGTCGTTGTCGCCCATGTAGGTGTTAATCGCCGACAAACCCTGCGCAACCGCCCCCGAACGATCCATCGCCGCCTTGTCAACCAATTTGATATTGAGGCCGGTGTCTTTCGCCCATTTGGGAATTTCAAAAGCCGCACCACAGCACGCCATGCCGCCGCCGATGAGAAGAATATCGCATTCTTCTTCAACGATTTCAGGGTTTTCAATTATGTCTTGTTCGCTCATGGGGTTAAGTTCTCAGTTGTGATGAATGAAGGGAATGGGGAAATCGCGCGCGAATTTCGCCTACTGGTCGTTGCCTTGCCGCCACCAATCCAAGTCGGCAAATCACTGCTAACGGAATCATGGCGATTAGGGCGGCATGGGCAGCGTTCATAATTTTCTCCGCCAAATTGAAGCGAAAATGCAGATTACGCCAATACTGATAATAAAGAACGTTAACCAATAATTCCTAGCCAAGATGCCATGCACTACACCGCCAACGAGTATGCCCACTCCTGCTTTTCTAAGCGCTTTGTAAAGCGCATCAACATCAAACTTCCTTTTTGCAGTCCTGCCCGACCCAGCGGACGCGGCTTGCGCAACCCGAGACGCGCCGCCGCCTTTTACTTTCTCGCGCAATTGATATTGGGTTGCTTTGGCGGTGCTTTTTTCAAAACTGCGCGGATCTTTTCTGACCACAGCTTTCAAAATGTAGCCAATACATTTCCCCGCTTCGCCGTATGCGGTACCGGCTTTTTTCCGCCGGAAATAATCCAGCATGGCTTTCAGCGGCGGCGTGTTATCCCAGCCCTGCGGCAACGCACTTCTACCCACAAAATTACTCGCTTGAAATTTCTCGTGGCGCGTGTTCGGATTGTCCAACCAAGCATCCATTTTCTTGCGAAGAAGCGCACGGATTGCTTCCAAGA
>JAHRAW010000051.1 GCA_020027415.1 Gammaproteobacteria bacterium | reverse complement strand
ACACCACGATGCGCAGGCCGCCGCTTTCCACCAAATAGATATTGTTATCCAGGTGATGATGGTTGTCGGGCGGGCATTGCGGCTGCCCGAACTCCGGCATCGCATCGGTCCATTTATACCAGCCCGGCGCTACGCACTGATGCTTGTCCGCCAAGCCGGTAATTTTAACATCGCCGAACCGATACACCCCGCTCATGCGATCCAGAATCATCTGTCCGTTGGGGCGTTCGGTTGCGTCATGGTCAAAGTGCGCGTGGGTGGAAAGCACCATATCCACCTCAATTTCGGGGAACTCCTGCGGAAACCAAACGCCCCAGTAGCCGGAGGGGTCGTTCCGCCACGGGTCAAACAACAAGGTCACGCCCGCCGGCGTGGTCATTTTGAACGCCGCGTGCCCGTAGAAATCAATGCGCACTTCGCCGCTTGCGGTGGGGTCGCCGCCGCCGCGGTTTTGCATTTCAATCACGTGGTTATTATTTTTGACTTGCTGCCACGCCGTGGGCCCGGCGCCGACACTGGTGACGCCCGCCGCCCAACACAAAAAGCCCAGCCCGGCTGCAGTCGCCAAGCGGATTGCGGTGCGGCGATTGCCAGCCGCGTAGGTTGTTACTTTGTCAAAGGGTTGCATAGGATTTTCCTCCGTTTGCTGTAATTGCCTGCATGGTTATGCTATTAATGCGCCACAGTCAATTTTTTTCGATAAAATAGCGCGTCACGGCGCAACCGCCGCGGCCGATCCATGAGCCCCTACTCCTGAGTCCATGAGCAAACTTAAATCCGCGCTACAAAGCGGCAAGTTCACGGTCACCTGCGAACTCTCGCCGCCGAAAGGCAGCAATCTTTCGGTGTTGCTTGAAAAAGCCGAGATGCTGAAAAACATCGTGCATGCGTTCAACCTGACCGACTCGGCGGCCGCCCGCATGACCATGGACCCGGTCGCCGCCGGGCATGCTTTATTGAACTTAGGAATGGAGCCCATCGTGCAGGTGACTTCGCGCGACAAAAATCGCTTGGCGTTGCAAAGCGGCATGTTGGGCGCGCATGCATTGGGGATTTCCAATCTGGTGATTATGGGCGGCGACCCGCCGCATATCGGCGACCACCCGCAAGCCAAAGGCGTCAACGATTTATTTTCATCGCAGATTATTGCCGCGGCGCACGCGCTCAACCATGGCAACGACCACGCCGGCAACGCGCTGGACGGCGACACCGACTTTTATATCGGCAGCGTATGCAACCCGGGGGCGAAAGACCTCGCCGCCGAGGTGGAAAACACGCACCGCAAGATTGACGCCGGGGCGCAGTTTTTCCAAACCCAAGCAATCTACCAAAGCGATCAATTGCATCGCTTTGTGGAACGCCTCCATATCGCCGCCGCCGACCTCCGCCTGTTAGTCGGCATCATCCCAATTAAATCGGTGAAAATGGCGAACTATATGAATGCAAAAGTGCCTGGCATTGACATCCCGCCGGCGTTGCTGGACCGCATCGCGCACGCGGAAAAATCCGCCGACGCCGAGCACGTGGTGAATGAAAGCCTCGCCATCGCCGCCGAAACCATCCGCGACCTGCGCGCGTGTTGCAACGGCTTTCACTTAATGGCAATCGGCTGGGAAAAACACTTGCCGGCGTTGTTGCAGCGCGCCGCTTGATATAACGATATAAGCGGGCTAAACGGCCATACTAAGACTAAGACAAATCAATCGCGTGTTTTTTGAGGTCGTCAAAATTGATGATTTCTAAGGTGCGTTCATGGGTCGCTCGCAGCACTACGCGCGGCGCCATACCGGCTTCAAAAGCCTCTTGCCAGCGCGCCGCGCACAAGCACCAGCGGTCGCCTTCCTTTAAGCCGTAAAACTGAAATTCGGCAATGGGCGTGGAAAGGTCGTTGCCTTGCGCTTTGCTGAATTGGAGAAATGGCTCGGTCACCTGAATGCACACCGTATGCGCGCCGATATCTTCCGCGCCGGTTTCGCAACAGCCGTTGCGGGTGAAACCGGTCATCGGCGACACCGAGCAAACCGCCAGCGGTTCGCCTAATACGCTCTTTTGATTTTGTTGCCAGTTCATTGCTTCAAGTTCAAATCGTCGGGGGTGGGGCATGGGTCGGCGGCAAGCCGCATTCGTTCCACAATGTCGCGGATTAGTTTCGGTCCATGATAAAGGAAACCGGTGTATATCTGCACTAACTCGGCGCCGGCTTGGAACTTCTCCACCGCGCGCTGCGCGCAATCAATGCCGCCGCAACCGATAATCGGAATTTCGCCTTGCAGGTTGCAATACAGCAGCGCAACCACTTCTGTTGCCCGCGCCGCCAACGGCGCGCCGCTCAAACCGCCAGATTGCGCCGCCAGCGGATGCGATTCCACCCCGTTCCGCAGCACCGTGGTATTGGTCGCCGCCACGCCGTCCAGTTGATGTTTGCGCGCCAACTCGGCGATATGGTTCACTTCTTGCGCGGTGATGTCGGGGGAAATTTTTAGCACGATGGGCATGCGCCGCCCATGGCGATCCGCCAATTCAGTGCGCTTGCGATGCAGCGCGCGGAGCAATTGGTCAAGCGCGTGCGGTTGTTGCAAGTCGCGCAAGTTGGGCGTGTTGGGCGAGGAAATGTTGATGGCGACATAATCGGCATGCGCATAAACCGCCTGCAAACCGATGACATAATCTTGCACCGCAGCGCGCATTTCGGTGCGTGCATTGGTGCCGATGTTGATGCCTTTGATGATGCCCGCAGCCGCATAACTACGCGCGATGTTGTTAAGCACCGCCGCCAGCCCAACGCTATTAAACCCCATCCGATTGATTAGCGCGGGAGCGGCCGGCGAAGCCGAGTCCGAGTCCGCGTCAAGCCGAAGCCGAAACAGCCGCGGCTTGGCATTGCCGGGTTGCGGCAGCGACATCACCGTGCCGATTTCCAACCAGCCAAAGCCGAGCGCATGCAAGGCATTGCCGGCGACCCCGTGCTTATCCAAGCCCGCCGCCAAGCCGACCGGATTGGGAAACGTCAAGCCCATGACCTGACGTGGCAACGCGGCAACTCGTGCGCGGTTCAATTTGCGCAGCAGTCGGCACAACGCCCGGCGGCGCGAGGCGTACGCCAGTCCGCCTAAGGTAAGGTCGTGGGCGAGTTCCGGCGGCAGCGCAAACAGCATGCGCCGCAGGCAAGAATAGATCATTGCGGCAAGCGAACGGTGTTCAAGGACGCGCGCGGTTTTGAACGCGCCATGATGACATAGCGGCGCGCGATGGCATGGCGGCACGCAATCGCATGGCGGCGCAATTGTTTTGCCGCGCGCGCGCGTGCCCGGCAAGTCGGTTAATCGTGGCGCTCCCGCGCGGCTTGCGCCGCCCGCCCGATATAGTCGGCTGGCGTCATCGCCAACAAGCGTTGTTTGGCGTGCTTGGGAATGGCCAAGGTTTCTATAAAAGCGTGCAACTCGGCGCGCCCAAAATTGCCCGTGCCGCGCGTCAGGTGTTTGAGTTTTTCATACGGCTGCGCCACGCCATAGCGTCGCATCACGGTCTGCACCGCTTCGGCAAGCACTTGCCAATTCTGCGCCAAATCTTGTTGCAGCCGTTGCGCGTCCAGTTGCAGTTTGGGGAGCCCGTTCATGGCCGCTTGCATGGCAAGCAGGCTGTGTCCCAGCGCCACGCCGAGGTTGCGCAACACGGTTGAGTCGGTCAAGTCGCGCTGCCATCGGCTGACCGGCAAGGTGGCGGCGAAATGTTGCAACAACGCATTGGAAAGCCCCAAGTTGCCTTCCGAATTCTCAAAATCAATCGGATTGATTTTATGCGGCATGGCGCTGGAGCCGACTTCATCCGCGCGCGCGCGTTGGCGAAAATAGCCGAGCGAAATATAGCCCCATACATCGCGGTTAAGGTCAATCAAAACGGTGTTGAAACGGATTAGGTGATGACACAATTCAGCGAGGAAATCGTGGGGTTCAATTTGCGTGCTCAGCGGCTGATAGCGAAGCCCCAATTTGGTCACGAAGGCGCGCGCAATTGCGGCCCAATCCAGTTTCGGGTAGGCGGCAATATGGGCGTTGAAGTTGCCGCTGGCGCCGTTGAATTTGCCCAATATCGGCTGTTCGGTGATGGCTTGCAAACCGCCCTGCAAGCGGTGGGCGAAGTTGGCGAATTCCTTGCCGACGGTGGTCGGGCTGGCGGCTTGCCCGTGGGTGCGGGCGAGCATCGGTTGCGCGGCATAGTCGGTGGCGAAACCGCGCACTTGTTTCAGCAACGCGCGCATCTGCGGCGCGAGCAGGTCTTGGCGGGCGCGCTTCACCAATAACGCGTAGGCGAGATTATTAATATCCTCCGAAGTGCACGCGAAATGAACGAATTCGCAACCCGCGGCCAACGATGCGGGCGCGTCCGGTTGGTGAATGCGCTCCTTGATAAAATACTCAACCGCTTTGACATCGTGGTTGGTGACCGCTTCCAAGGCTTTTACGCGCTCCGCATGCGGCAACGAAAATTGCGCGGCGAGTTGGCGTAGAAAATTAGTTTGCTCGGCGGAGAACGCCGCCACTTCTTTCAAGTCGGCTTGTGCCGCGAGGTGGATGAGCCACTCCACTTCCACTTCCACGCGCGCGCGCAACAAGGCGAATTCGCTGAAATACCCCCGCAACGGCGCCGTTTTGCGATGGTAGCGCCCGTCCAACGGCGACAGCGCGGTGAGTTCGTTCAGCGGCAGCAGATTCAGCGACACAGGCAATGGACCCAAGGGTTCGCGGATTTTTATATGCTACCACAAGCGACTCAGCGGTTGCGGCGCAGCGATTATGACTAAGCGGATGCCGCGCGAATTAGTCCGCCGCCGAGGCAAACATCTTGCCGGTAGAAAACGATGGATTGCCCGGGCGCGACCGCCCATTGGGGGCGCGCAAATTCAATGCGCGAATGCGCCGCGCTGAGCACGGTGATGACGCACGGCTGCGGGCGTTGTCGGTAGCGGGTTTGGGCGGTACAACGCGCCGGCAACGGCGGCGCAACTTCGCCCACCCAATGCAAGTTTTCGGCAAACACGATGCGCTTGCGTAGCGACGGATGGTCGCGTCCCTGCACCACATAAACGATGTTGCGCGCCATATCCTTGTCGGCAACATACCACGCCGCGCCGTTGCGCTCGCCGTCGCGCCCGCCAAGCCCAAGCCCCCGCCGCTGCCCGATGGTGTAATAGTGCGCGCCGCCATGCGCGCCCACGGTGTTGCCTTGCAAGGTTTTGATTTTGCCGGGCTGCGCCGGCAGAAAGCGAGATAAAAAATCCCTAAAGCGGCGTTCACCGATGAAACAAATGCCGGTGCTGTCTTTCTTGTCGTGGGTCGCCAAGCCCAATTCCCGCGCGGTGTTTCTCACCTGCGTTTTGCGCATCTCGCCCAACGGGAAACTGGCGCGGCGCAACGCCGCTTGCCCTACGCTGTGCAAGAAATAACTCTGGTCTTTGTCGGCGTCGCGCCCTTTGCGCAAAACACAGCGTTGTTGGCGGCGGTCCAGCCGCGCATAATGCCCGGTGGCGATGCGCTCAGCGCCGAGATGTAGCGCCCAGTTGAGAAACTCCTTAAATTTAATCTCCTTATTGCACACCACATCCGGATTCGGCGTGCGCCCGCTGCGATATTCGTGCAGGCACACGCGAAACACGCGCTCCCAGTATTCATGCGCAAAATTAATGGTGCGCAGCGGGATGCCGAGTTGTTTGCAAACTTCTTGGGCGTCGGCAAGGTCGGCGGCGGCGGCGCAGTATTGTTCCGCGTCATCCTCTTCCCAGTTTTTCATAAACAAGCCGGTAACTTGCTTGCCTTGCTGGAGAAGTTTGAGCGCCGCCACTGACGAATCCACGCCGCCCGACATGCCCACGACTACATTTTCCATTGCGCGGTACGCGTTGCGCGATGCCCCAATTGGTCCGCTATTGGCGACGCCACCAGCGCCAGAATGATCGCCGGCTGCGCGTGGCGGAGGCGTTGGCGACGGTGGTGACCGCAGCGTCTGCAGTGCCGGCGCCGGTAGTGTTGCGGCGAGCCGTATCCGCGGAGTTATCCACCACCGCGGTCAGCGGGCTAATATCCTCCCACTGCTTGCTGTTCTGCATCACCGGCAGAAACCCATTCGGCTGAAACCACGAATCCACCACAAACCGCGTATCGCTTCGTTTTTCTTGGATTTGCCCGGCCCAGTGCTGATCAAACAGCGCGCGCCGATAGGCCGCTTGAATCACCACATGATGTTTCAGCAAGCCGTTCATTTCAAACAACTTCAAATAGGTAATCGTGTTCACGGCTTCGTCTATGCAATCCAGTTGCCCGGGGAACAATGAATCGCGGATATCGTCCGCATTCGGCGGCAGGTCAAAAGCCAAGTCTTTATGGGTCGGGGTATGGCGTCCGACCACCGTTTCCATCCAGCCGACCGCTTGTTTGATTTGTTCGCGCTCGGCGGCGGGCGTCGGCGCCGGCGGCGCAAACCAGTTAGCGACGCTCGCCCACTCGTGCGGCGGCAGGGTGATCGTGCTTTGACGCTTGCAACCAAAATCATAGCACACCGGTATTGCGTCCAACGATATCCGACTCGGCAACGGCAGGCTGGGCGCCGCCGCCCAGCAGGTTGCGCCGCCTAACAAAGCGGCGGCGCCGACGACGGTCGTGAGGCTCGGTAATTTCAGTGACAATTTCATAGTAGGAAGTATGCAGTGGAAAACGGGAAAGCGCGATTATACCGAATTACCCCCGCAACTGCGCAAGTTGATTCCAGCGGCGATTGGTTAAGCGGGAATCCCCATGCATAATTGGAGCGTCTAGGATGAGGTGTATTTGGATACGCCAAGAAAGAGCCGCATTGACTCGCTGGAACAAGAATTGTACGGCGTTAGCGGAATTAGTGGTCGCAGTCGCTTAGATGAGGTGTTTGTGGATGACCCGGATCAAACCAGCCGCATTGACTCGCTGGAACAAACCACGCGAAACACTGATACTCGCATTGTGGCTTTGGAAGAAAGGGCGCCGGTGCCGGGTCCGCGAGGTGAAAAGTGAGAAAAGGGAGATCCAGGCGACGATGGAGTGGATGGTTCAAATGGAAGAGATGGCGTGGATGGCGCAGAAGGTCCCGCCGGTCCAAAAGGCGACACCGGGAATACGGGCGCGCAAGGTGATCCGGGAGTGCACGGTGAGAGAGGCCTCACTGGTGCAACCGGCG
>JAHRAW010000014.1 GCA_020027415.1 Gammaproteobacteria bacterium | reverse complement strand
CCAAATTTATTTTCCTTTCACTTGTTCGCATTACGAGGCGCTTAGATGCAGGACCCAACTGTTGAATTTCTCAGACCACGTTTGGTGGAAGTAAGGCGCATTAATGAAAAACATTCGCGCATTGCGATTGAGCCGCTTGAGCGCGGGTTTGGTTACACCTTAGGCAATGCGTTGCGGCGGATTTTGCTTTCGTCCATGCCCGGTTGCGCGGTCACCGATGTTCGCATTGAGGGCGTGTTGCACGAATACTCGGTGCTTGAAGGCGTGCAGGAAGATGTGATTGACATTTTGATGAACCTTAAAAGCCTGGTGCTGAAAATGCACACTCGCAACGAAGCGATTTTGTCGCTGAAGAAGAAAGGTCCCGGCGCCGTCAGCGCCGCCGACATTGAGTTGATTGATGATGTGGAAGTGACCGAGCCAACGCATCACCTGGCGACTTTATCCAAAGGCGCGAAACTGGATATGGAGATTAAAGTGCAGCGCGGGCGCGGCTACCAGACCGTGGAAAGCCGCCTGCAAGATACTGAGGACACCAGCGTCGGCGGGGTGATTCATTTGGACGCGTCTTTCAGCCCGGTCAAAAAAATCTCCTATTCGGTGGAAGACGCGCGGGTGGCGCAGCGCACCGACTTGGATCGGTTGGTGCTTAATATTCAATCCGATGGCTCCATTGATGCGGAAACTTGCATCCGGCGCGCGGCAACCATCCTGCACGATCAAATTTCGGTGTTTGTAAATCTTGAAGAATCCATCGCGCAGAGTCAATCGGATGAAAAACCGAAAATTAATCCGATATTGTTAAAGCCGGTGGATGAACTGGAGTTGACGGTGCGCTCGGCGAATTGCCTGAAAGCGGAGAGCATTTATTATATCGGTGATTTGGTGCAGCATACCGAAAACGAATTGCTAAAAACCCCCAATCTCGGCAAGAAATCGTTGACCGAGATTAAGGATGTATTAGATCGGCAAAACCTACAGTTGGGGGCCAAACTTGAAAACTGGCCCCCGCCGTCGTTGGCAAAATACGATGGCGTTGGCATTGGCATTGGGGGAAGATAAGCATGCGCCACCGGAAAATTGGGCGGCATCTTAACCGCACCGCGTCGCACCGAAAAGCCATGTTCGCCAATATGGCGGCTTCGCTGTTTGAGCACGAGCAAATCAAAACCACCTTGCCGAAGGCGAAGGAATTGCGCCGCGTGGCTGAGCCGTTAATCACTTTGGCGAAAACTTCCAGCGTCGCCAATCGCCGCGCCGCTTTCGCTCGCCTGCGTCAGTCCGACATAGTCGGCAAACTATTCAACGAACTCGGTCCGCACTTTGCCGACCGCAACGGCGGTTATTTGCGAATCATTAAATGCGAAAACCGCCGCGGCGACAACGCGCCGATGGCGTATGTGCAACTGGTGGACCGTGAAATCGGCGGCGAGACGAAGCAAGCGGCGGAGAAGCAAGCGCAATAAATACGCGGTGCGCGAGGTAAGGAAAGCCGGGAAGAGGAGATTCATGCTTAACATACTGCAGGAATTGGGTGGTGTAGTCGCGCGGCGAAATTGCTGAAGTGGCGGGGGAAAAGAAAACAGCCCCGCTGGCTGGTTGTCGGGCGGCGGAGTTATCGTAAGATATGCCTGGCAATCGCCGCCTCCTTGTCATTCCAACGCAGTCATCCCTATATGGTTATTCCCCACAGCCCCCCATCGCCATTCCAGCAGTCTTTTGATCTGGAATCCAACCGGGGTAACGCGGGAATCTACGCCTAAATACACACCACGATGGTGCATGGAGATTCCAGATAAACAGATCGCGGGAATGACGCGGGGTGGGGTTGGGCGGAGCATGACCAATCTGGATAGCGAGGCGTGGCTGCGTGGGGAAAGCACCAACATGGCGGGGGAAAAGAAAAGCCCCGCTGGGTAGCGGGGCTTTTAATAATGCGCGGGTTCGCTTACAGATTAGCGATTCCGCGCATTGCTTCGTGGTTGCGTTAGAACTCCACCTTACCCTGCAATAGAATGGCATTGGTGGCGGCGCGGTGTTCGCCTATTAGGTTCAGGTGGAAACCAACCCCATGCGCTTGTTTTACATTCCAGCGCACGCCTAAGCCGTAGCGGTTGTTGTCATTGGCTAAGGTCATCTCACCATATGGCTGCCAGCGGTGAGTCAAACCATAGCCAACCGTGGCGCGTAATCTCGGCGCAATGTCATCCGCATCGTTCGCGCTAGTCGGCACGCTATGCCGTAAATCTT
>JAHRAW010000241.1 GCA_020027415.1 Gammaproteobacteria bacterium | reverse complement strand
GCAAATTTTACCGCGAATTTCGCCCCAAATTACAAGTTTTCTTTCTTCAAGCACATCAGCATATTTTTTCGCTTGGGTATTTCGGCGCTTTCCATCGGCAAGCAAGCTGCCTCGCACGCGAAATGCGTTATTATAATGGGCTAATCCACTTTTCGCGATTTCCGCCCTCCCCGCCTTCCCATGCCCGCCTCCTACGACGCCTCAGCCATAGAAGTTTTGCGCGGTTTGGAGCCGGTGCGGAAGCGGCCGGGCATGTATACCAATACCGAGCGACCCAATCACCTTGCCCATGAAGTGATTGACAACAGCGTGGATGAAGCGCTTGCCGGGCATGCAGATTCAATCGCCGTTTGCTTGCATGACGACGGCGCCTTGTCGGTAACCGACAATGGGCGCGGCATACCGGTGGACATGCATCACAAAGAAGGGCTGAGCGGGGTGGAAGTGATCCTCACCAAACTGCATGCCGGCGGTAAGTTCTCCGATAAAAACTATCGCTTCTCCGGCGGCTTGCACGGCGTTGGCGTGTCGGTGGTGAATGCGTTATCAACGCGCTTGGAGGTGTGGAGCAAGCGCAAGGGTCAGCAGTGGCATATTGCGTTCGCCGACGGCGCGCGCGTTTCTGAACTCAAACTGCTCGGCACGGTCGCCAAAAAAGACACCGGCACGGTCATCCGTTTCATTCCGAACGCGCATTATTTCGCTTCGCCCAAATTCCATGTAGGCAGATTGAAGCGCGCCTTGCGCGCCAAGGCGGTGCTGTGTGGCGGGCTGCGCGTGGAATTCCGCGATGAACAGCAGCCCGACAACGATGCGAGTTGGCAATACCAAAACGGCTTGCGCGATTATTTTTGCGCCGCCTTGGACGGAGCAAGCATGACGCCGGCGGAGCCGTTCGTCGGCGAGCATAAGCAGGAGCATGGCGAAGTTGAATGGGCGGTGGCGTGGCTGACTGAGGAGTATCGCGGCGACGCCATCACCGAAAGTTATGTCAACCTGATTCCGACCGCGCAAGGCGGCACCCATGTTAACGGGTTGCGCGGCGGGCTGAGCGAAGCGATTCGGGAATTCTGTGAATTCCGCGACCTGCTACCGCGCGGCATGAAACTAACCCATGAGGATGTTTGGAACGCCTGCGTTTATGTGCTGTCGGTGCGCCTCGTAGAACCGCAATTCAGCGGGCAAGCCAAGGATCGTTTGGCTTCGCATGCGAGCGCGCAGTTTGTGCAAGCCGCGGTCAAAGATACATTCAGTTTGTGGCTCAACCAGCACATTGATGAAGCCGAGAAAATCGCGCGCCTTGCGATTGAACATGCGCAGCGCAGAGTGCGCGCCGGCAAACGCGTCAAGCGCAAGAAAATCACCAGCGGTCCGGCGTTGCCCGGCAAATTGGCTGACTGCACCAGCGACGATTTAGAGATGACCGAATTATTTTTAGTGGAAGGCGATTCGGCGGGCGGCTCGGCAAAGCAAGCGCGCGACCGCGTCTTTCAAGCCATCATGCCGTTGCGCGGCAAAATATTAAACACTTGGGAGGTGGATTCTTCGGAGGTGCTGTCCTCGCAAGAAGTTCACCACATCGCGATTGCGTTGGGGGTGGACCCGGGCTCGCGAGAGTTATCCGGTCTGCGCTATGGACGCGTCTGCATTCTCGCCGACGCCGATTCCGATGGCGCGCATATTGCGACTTTATTGTGCGCGCTGTTTCTGCGGCATTTCCCGGCGCTGGTGGAAAACGGTCGCGTGTGCGTTGCCATGCCGCCGCTGTATCGCATAGATATCGCCAAGCAGGTGTACTACGCTTTGGACGACGCCGAGAAAGAAAAAGTTCTGGCGCAAATTCAAGCGGACAAAATTCGCGGCAAAGCAAATGTACAACGCTTTAAGGGATTGGGCGAAATGAATCCCTTGCAGTTACGCGAAACCACCATGAACCCAGCCACGCGCCGATTGTTGCAACTGGAAGTAGCGCGCGGGGATGATACTCGTTCTATTATGAATATGTTGCTGTCGAAAAAACGCGCCGCGGAGCGGAAGGCATGGCTGAGCGAAAAGGGAGATCAGGCGGAGGTGGTTTGAGCGGCGCCGGAACCGATGCTACGGTGGATTCAAGGGCTTGTTAATTTTTTCTTGGTATAATGCTCGCCGACTCACCAAACAAAATGGAATTTAACATGAAACGAGCCATCGTTTATATTGAC
>JAHRAW010000217.1 GCA_020027415.1 Gammaproteobacteria bacterium | reverse complement strand
CTATTTTGACGGCTTTGACAGCTTCAACGGACGCATCCTGCATGCGCATGATTTTCGCGATGCGGTGGAATTTAAGGGCAAAGATATTCTGCTGATTGGCACCAGTTATTCGGCGGAGGATATTGGTTCGCAGTGTTACAAATATGGCGCCAAGTCCATCACTTGCAGTCATCGCACCGCGCCGATGGGATTTCATTTCCCCAACAACTGGCGGGAAGTGCCGCTGCTGCAAAAAGTGCACGGCAACACCGCGACTTTCAAAGATGGCGACCGCGCGCAGATTGATGCGATTATCTTATGCACCGGCTACTTACATCATTTCCCGTTTCTGCCGGATGCGTTGCGTTTGAAAACCGGCAATCGGCTGTGGCCGCCGAATTTATACAAAGGAATTTTCTGGGAAGACAATCCCAAATTAATTTACTTAGGCATGCAAGATCAGTTTTACACTTTTAACATGTTTGACGCGCAAGCGTGGTATGCGCGCGACGCCATGTTGGGTCGCACTCAATTGCCGCCGCGCGAGGAAATGCGCAAGCATAGCCAAGCCTGGCAAGCGCGCGAAGAGAAACTGCAGAATGACGAACAGATGATCCGCTTTCAAGGCGATTATGTGCAAGAACTCATTGCGGATACGGATTATCCGAATTTTGATGTGGAAGGCGTGAACAAAACTTTCATACAGTGGGAGCATCACAAGCACGAAGATATTATGGGGTTTCGCAATAACGCCTATCGCTCGCTGATGACCGGCACTAGGCAACCGGTGCACCATACCCCGTGGCTGTCGGCGATGGACGATTCAATGGAAAGTTATCTCGGCAAGAATAATTGAGTGGGCGACAAGATTTTTTAGGCGCGGGCGAACCAGTCACCTCATGCTCTCTCCATGACGACGTACACGGCAACCAAAACCCCGGCAGATTTAACCGCCTCCGGGTGGTATCAAATCTTGCCGCCGCCACCGCCGCCGATGCGGCTTGCGCAATCGGTTACCGCGGATTGGGCGGTGATTGGGGCGGGCTTTGCCGGCTTGACCGCCGCTAAGCGTTTAACCGAACGGCGTCCGCAGGACAAAGTGGTGGTGTTGGATGCGCAGCGCATCGCGTGGGGCGCGGCGGGCAGAAATTCCGGCTTCATGGTGGATTTGCCGCACGACCTAGCAAGCGACAGTTATGCGAGCGCGCGCGAAGCGGATATCAAGCAAATACGAATGAACCGCGTGGCGATTGATTATGCCGCGCGCACGGTTGAGCAATTCGGCTTGCACGAGCATTTTTCCCAGTGCGGAAAATATCACGGCGCGGTGGATGCGCGCGACCTACAACGCTTGTCGGGTTTTTGCCGACATTTAGATACGCTCAACGAGCCATGGAGCGGGCTGGATCGCCGACAAATGACGGAAATCACCGGCACGGATTTTTATGTCGGCGGCATGCACGCGCCCGGTGCCGCGATTATCCAACCATCGGGTTACATTCGCGGGCTGGCGGACGGCTTGCGCCACCAGCGGCGCGTTGCTATTTATGAGAATTCCCCGGTGGTGAAAATTGCAAGCAACGGCGGCGCCTACGATGTGCATACGCCCGCCGGCAAGGTTTGCGCGGCGGCAATCATCCTCGCCGTCAACGGGCATGCCGAAGCCTTTGGCTTTTATCGCAAGCGGCTCCTGCATGTGTTTACTTATGCCAGCATGACGCGCGCCTTGGACGACGCCGAGCAACGCAAATTAGGCGGGCTGCCGGAGTGGGGTTTGATACCGGCCAATCCATTCGGCAGTACGGTGCGGCGTTACCGCGACCGAATCGTGGTGCGCAACAGTTTCACCTATAACCCGACCATGCGCACCGGTGAACGGCAAGTGCGCCGTTTTGGGCGGCGGCATGAGGCTGCTTTTGAACAGCGTTTCCCGATGCTGAAAGGCATACCGATGCAATACCGCTGGGGCGGGGCGGTGTGCCTGTCACTGAATTCGGTGCCGGCTTTCGGCGAAGTGGATGAACGAATCTACTCGGCGGTTTGCCAGAACGGGTTAGGCGTGGCAAAAGGCAGTTATGCGGGGCTGGCGGCGGCGGATTTAGCGGTCGGCGAAAACAATCCAATTGTCGCCGACCTCGCCGCGTTTGACCCGCCGCAAAAACGCTACCCCGAGCCGTTCATGAGCGCGGCGGCAAACGCGGTGATTTGGTGGCGACAGCGAAAAGTCGGCGGCCGGTTTTAGGGATTTCGCAGTAACGCAATCGCCCCCAATCATGCAATCACCCTCGCCGCGCGGCGGCTAAAATGCGCGCCGCATGAGCCGCGCGCCGGGTGATTATCGCCGCCGTCCGGGTTTGCGGGCGGCTTCAAAATCAACTTTCATGGGCTTGCCGTTGAATTCTTTGCCGTTCAGCCCGGCTATGGCGGCGCGCGCTTCGTGACCTTCCATTTCAATAAAGCCAAAGCCTTTGCATTTACCGGAGAAAACATCCTTCACAAGTTTGGATGAGCGCACCGTGCCGAATTCGGCGAACACGGCGCAAAGGTCTTTTTCATTGGTGTCAGCGGACAAATTGCCGACAAATAGTTTTTTCAAAGTGGATTCCTGTAAGTTGGATGGAGAGATGAAAAGCGGTCAACCATCGGCAAAAAAGAACCCCGCTAACGCGGGGCTCTGTGTTGATGGTTCCGCCGAGACATACACTCAGGCGGGAACAACGTTGGTCGCTTGCAAGCCTTTGGGACCTTCCTCCACATCAAAGGTGACTGATTGACCTTCTTGCAGGGTTTTGAAGCCCGTGCCGGTGATTGCGCGGTAATGCACGAACACATCCGCGCCGCCATCTTGTTGAGAAA
>JAHRAW010000212.1 GCA_020027415.1 Gammaproteobacteria bacterium | reverse complement strand
GCTATGTCGCTTGGTATCTCGCTGAGTTGGGATTGCCGCCGTTGTTCGGAGTGCCGGCTGCGTTCGCGGTGATGTGGGGAATCGGTTGGCTGATTTACCGCGTGGTCATCTCGCGGGTGATTGAACGCGATTTGTTCACCTCGCTGTTAGCGACCTTCGGGCTTGCCATTATGATTGCGCAGATTCTTAACCTGTTGTTCGGCTCTGATACGCAAAGCATCAAACTCAAATACGACACGCTGTATTTTTTTGACGGCTTCGTGGATGTGCCAATCGCCAAGTTAATCGGCGTATTGTGCGCCGCCCTCTTCGCCGCCGGGGTGATAGTGTTTATGAAATGGAGTCGCATGGGGCAAGCGATTCGCGCCACCGCGCAGGACGCCAGAGCCGCGCGGGTGTTGGGTGTCAACACCGAAAAAGTCTATGCTTTCACTTTCTCATTGAACGCCGCCATTTGCGGGGTTGCTGGCGCCATCATCGTCATGGTTTGGCTGGTGCAGCCGTTCTACGGCATCTCCTATTCCATCCGCGCATTCGTCATTGTCACCGCCGCCGGCTTGGGGAATTTGCCCGGCGTCATCGCCGCCGGTTTGGGAATGGGCGCGCTTGAACAATACGGCGCGCATATTTTTGGCATCGGTTATCAACAAGCGATTGCGGTCTTGTTACTGTTGTTGGTGCTGATGATTCGCCTGTTGCAACAGCGTCGCATGCGCCAGAGTTTGCGCTAAGTTAGTTTGCGCTTAAGTTAAATTGTTGAAGCGTTAAAGTGTTCTATGCGCCCGCCAAGAAAATTCTAAACGGCAATGCGGCAAAAATCATGGTGAGAACAAAACATGGCGTTTGAAGTTTGGTTAACGTATGCGGTTGCGGCGATGGTTATCGTCGTCATTCCGGGCCCCACCTCGTTGGCGGTTGCCACGCAAGCGCTGGCGCATGGCAGAACCTCCATTTTGCCATTGGTGTTTGGCGTCACCTGTGGCGACAGTCTGGCGCTGTTGTTGTCCATGGTGGGGTTGGGCGCGTTGTTGGCAACTTCATCGGTGTTATTCAACTTGGTGAAATGGATTGGCGCGGCGTACCTGATTTATTTGGGGGTTTCGCTGTGGCGCAGTTCGGGCGATGTGTTTGCGGCGGCGCACCGCACCGCCGACCACCATTCACCCGCCGCGCCGCCTCCAACCGCGCGTTCGCTTTTTTTGCTTTCATTTGTGGTGACCACTTTTAATCCCAAGGGCATTGTCTTTTTCATCGCGTTCCTGCCGCAATTCGTCAATCCCGCCTTCAATGTGCCGGTGCAATTGTTTATCTTGGCGATTACCTTTGTGATCATCGGCTCACTCAATGCGTTGCTTTATGCGCTTTTCTCCGACCGCTTGCGGCTGCTCATGAGACGGCAAAGCGTAAGTAGGTGGGTGAATCGCTGCGGCGGCGCCGCGTTATTCAGCGCCGCCGTATGGACCGCCACGGTGTCGCGCGGGCAAGCGACTGCATTGCCATGAAAAAATTGACGAGATACAAGCGGCTTGCGTTCCACTTGCCGTTGTTGGTGGCGATTCTACTGGCGCCGTTTTTCTTGCCGGAGTTTCGCACGCAACTGGCGACGCTGTGGCTGATGATTGTGCTCGCCTTAACTTGGGACATGACCGGCGGACAGATGGGCTATAACTCGCTCGGCAATATCCTGTTTTATGGCACCGGCATGTATGTGGCGGCGGTGATTACCATTGGCATCGCGCATGATGTCGGCGAGTACACCAGCGCCTTCGGCGACGGCGTTTATGAATTCACCGAGGCGCAGTATTTCATCGGCATGGCGGCCGGGTTGCTCGGCGCCGGAATTTTTTGCGCGCTCTGCGCGCTGCTGGTCGGTTCTATCACATTCGGCTTGCGCGGTCCCTATTTCGCCATCGGCACGCTCGGCGTCGCCATTGCCGTCGGGGAATTGGTTTCCAACTGGGAATGGGTCGGCGGCGGTCAAGGCATCTCCTTGCCGGTGTACCCCGGCGATTTGGAAGTCGGTAAAGTCATTTTTTATTTTCTGTTCGCCGCCACTGGGACGAGTTTGTTCGTGCTTCTCAACTGGCTATACCAAACTCGTTTTGGCGCCGCCATCAACGCCATCCGCGACGATGAAGAAAAAGCGGAAGCGATGGGTTTGCATACGCTGCGTTATAAACTCGCCACCTGGTCAATCGCGGCGTTTTTCGTCGGCATAGCGGGAGGCATTTCGGCCTTTCAGTTAATTCACTTTGAGCCGCTGGAAACCGCGTATCAAACCATCAACCTTGGAATTTTTATGGTGGTGTGCGTGTTGCTCGGCGGCAAGGGAACCTTGTGGGGTCCGGTGGTGGGCGCAGTACTGTTTCACTTGTTCAAAGAAATCACTTGGAACTATTTGTTAGGCTGGCAATGGGTGGCGTTGGGCGCATTGATTGTGGTGACCGTGGTGTATTTCCAAGACGGCATCATGGGTGGGTTGATGCGGCGCAAGCCGCCGTGGTTTGGCGTCCGCGCGGAAGGCGGCGAAGCGTTGCCGCCAACCTCAGTGCATGAGTCTGCGTGATGAGCGCAATCATTCAAATTGACCGCGTAAGCAAAGCCTATGGCGGCGTGGCGGCAAACAAGGACATCGTCATGTCGGTCGCGAGCGGCGGCATCACCGGCTTGATTGGACCAAACGGCTCCGGCAAAACCACCTTGTTTAACTCTATCGTCGGATATCATCCGATTGACGCCGGCTCCATTCAGTTCCGCGGGCGGGAGATATCCAAGTTATCGGTGCAAAAAATCGCGCGCTTAGGGTTGTTGCGCACTTTTCAGCAAACCCGTATTTACCGCGCGATGAACGGCGTTCAAAACATGCTGATATCATTGCCGCATCGCAAAATGAGCATGGCAAATTCCTTCACGCGGCACAGCCGAGCGGAACATGAACGGGCCGCTCGGCTGCTGGAATTTGTCGGCTTATATGAAAAGCGATGGTTGCGCGCCGGCTCGCTTTCATTCGGTCAGCAGAAACTGCTTGAATTCGCCATGGCGTTGATGAACGAACCGGCCGCTTTATTGTTGGACGAACCCACCGCGGGCATCAACCCGACTTTAATCAATGGACTCATCGCGCGACTCAAATCGGTAAACCGCGAATTCGGCATTACCTTGTTTATCATTGAACACAACATGCGTGTGATTATGAATCTGGCGGACACCATTTATTGTTTAGCGCACGGCGAAATGCTCGCCCACGGCACCCCGGATGAAATTCAAAACAACCCATTCGTCATTGATGCGTACTTAGGCGCGCAATAGTATTGCCGATGCATGTTTGGCGATGAACCCAAACCCCATGAAAAAACAACCGCCGCACGATGCTTCGCCGGCACAAGTCGCGCCACCAACGGCGACCCTTGGCGAGCCAATTAGCAACCAACAACTGGACGCCTTAACCGGCGGCAAGCCTTATCTCTCGCTGGAGAATCTGCGCGCCGGCTACGGTCAAATGGAAATCTTGCACGGGATCAATTTGCGCGTAGGGCGCGCGCAATCGCTGTGCTTGATTGGTCCCAACGGCGCCGGAAAATCCACCGTGCTGCACGCCATCTTCGGTTTCAACCGCATCTTTTCCGGAACTATTTTACTCGGCGACCGCGCGCGGCAAATGGATGTGACTGCGCTGACCCCAAGCGAGAAATTAGCCAAAGCCGGCATGGCGTATGTGTTGCAAGATAAATCCATTTTTCCGAACATGACCGTGGAGGAAAATTTGTGGATGGGCGGCTTCCTCCAAGCCCGCCCGTCGGCGGCTAAGCAAGCCGCCGAAATGGTGTTTGACAAATACCAACGCTTGGCGGCGCGGCGCAAACATGCAGCAAAAGTGTTGTCCGGCGGCGAGCGGCGCTTGTTGGAAATTTCCCGAGCGTTGGTGATGAATCCACAGGTGCTATTGGTGGATGAACCGTCCATTGGCTTGGAGCCGCGCTTCATTGATATGGTGTTTGAAATTCTGCATGACTTGCAACACAACGAAGGCAAGACCATCGTCATGGTTGAACAGAACGCCAAAAAAGGCTTGGAATTCGCCGACCTCGGTTATGTGATGGTATCCGGACAAATCGCCATCGTCGGCACCGGCAACGAGTTACTCGCCAACCCCAAAGTGGGGGAGTTGTTTTTGGGTGGGTAGTAATCACTCATCACTTTGCATGCCATATCCGTCACATGCAAAGAGTTCAAATAGTAGCGAAGCCGAGCGGCGCGCTTTCCAGTCCGGCTTTGCCACGCGGTAGGCGCCGTCTCCCGCCCAACAGACTACGGGGCGTGGTCACCATGCGAAAACAGAGCAATTTTCCGCCTTTGGGTGGTAGCGCCACACTGCTATTTTGCATTATAATCGCGCGCAACCATCCAACCCGTGAGCGAGAAAATAACGATGCGCATACAAACCGCGATTGAAGCCAAGTTGGGTGCTTTGCAGCCGCAATTTCTTCAAGTGGAGAACCAGAGCCATCGGCACAATGTGCCGCCCGGGGCGGAGTCGCATTTTAAGGTCATCGTGGTGTCGCGGCAATTCAACGAGAAAACGTTGCTCGCGCGTCATCGTATGGTCAATCAAATATTAGCCGATGAATTATCAACTGCGGTGCATGCGCTCGCGTTGCATGCCATGACCCCGGACGAATGGTCTGATAAAAACGAAGCGAGCGCTGAGATCGCCGAGTCTCCGCCTTGTTTAGGCGGCTCGGTTGCGGAAAACGCGGCGCGGAAAAAATAATGTGCTATTAATCTGCCTTGTCACATCTCAACGGAAACATGCTGCCGACCAAGCCCACCGCGCAAAGCGGGGGTTCCCCGCCCAAAACGCCGTCCCTGCAAAGCGCGTTGCGCGCGCGTGGCATGCCGCCGTTCCCGCGCGCCAAGTTTGATATTTTGTATGCTGACCCGCCGTGGGACTACAAAGGGCAACTGCAACATAACGGCGGCGGCGGGCGCGATACTGGCGGAGCGATTCGCCACTATCCCACCGTGCCTACCCGCGAGATGGCGATTTGGCAAGTGGGGGAAAAGTTGGCGAAAGACAACGCGTTGTTGTTTATGTGGGCGACCAGCCCGCACCTGGATCAAGCAATTCATTTAGGCAAGCAATGGGGGTTTGCGTGGGCGACGGTGGCGTTTGTTTGGGATAAAACGAAAGTCAATCCCGGTTTTTATACCATGTCGCAGTATGAACTTTGCTTGGTATTTAAGCGGGGCAAAATTCCTAACAATAGAGGTTCGCG
>JAHRAW010000236.1 GCA_020027415.1 Gammaproteobacteria bacterium | reverse complement strand
CGCCGTATGGAATTTCCAAAATAAAGGTCTTGCTCTTGTCTTTCAAGAGCACCAAATCGCCCCCCATTCCTCTGGAAGCACAGAGTTATTTCTCTCAAAATTCTAAACTACTTATTTGACTTAAGTTCAGGAGATTTCCTAACTCAACCGAATGCGATTAACCAGCGGCACTTGCTCGCACGCCGCTTGCATGAAATCATAAGTCGTGCGGCGCCGCGCATCCGCGCATTGCATCGTGCGGCGACACGCCGCGCACCACTTTATACAGCACCGGAAATTGCCAGGTGGCGTTGCCGATGTCGCCAACAAGGCGCGGAAATTTCGTGTCCAACAGCAGAATGCAGACCGCCGCACCATACACCGCTTTGCCGCCGTGCGCGGTTTGTGCGCGCCCATCCGCAAGTTTAAGATTCGCTTCGTTCATATTTTTTGCCATCCAATTAACCCAATTTCATCTTAAATTATTGCTCGGCATTAGGCGAATGAAGCGGCACGCGAAGCAGTTGGCGCTTGCAATTCGCGCATAGTTGTGTCATCCTCGCAACCGTATACGCGTTGGTGCGCCCGGTTTTCCGCATCGCGTTGTCTTCACATCGCCGTCTTCAAATGAAAACCAAGCCGAGTCTAATTTTTTAATTGTATAAATCAAGAATCAACCGCGGAGGAAGCCATGCCCTATCGATTTAAATCTTGTTTGTCAAAACTTCACTCAAACATCTTGGCGGTATTTCGTGCGCTGTTGCTTGGCGCGCTGTTGTTTGGCGCATCGCCGACCGCTTTCGCCGAAAAATGGGATATGCCGACCGCCTATGCGGACAGCAACTACCACACGCAGAATGCCAAAGCTTTCGCCAAAGCGGTGCGCGTTGCCACCGGCGGCAAACTTGAGATTGTCGTGCATGGCGGCGGCTCGTTGTTCAAGGGTTCGGATATTAAGCGCGCCGTGCAAACCAACCAAGTGCCAATCGGCGAGCGGTTGTTGTCCGGGCATCAGAACGAAAATATTTTATTCGGTTTTGATTCGGTGCCGTTCCTCGCCACTTCGTATGTCGATTCGGAAAAACTTTGGCAAGCCGCGCGCCCCAAACTGGAAGCCGCGTTGGCAAAACAAGATTTAGTGCTACTTTATTCAGTGCCGTGGCCGCCGCAAGGGTTGTATTTCAATAAAGCGGTTGTGTCAAAAGCAGACACCAAGGGTTTGAAGTTTCGTGCGTATAACAATTCAACCGCGCGTGTCGCCGAGTTAATGGGCATGCAGCCAGTGCAAATTGAAGCGGCTGAACTTTCGCAGGCGCTGGCGACCGGGGTGGTGGAAGCGTTTGTTTCGTCCGGTTCAACCGGCTATGACCGAAAAGTATGGGAGCATTTGAGTCACTTCTACGAAGTGAATGCGTGGTTGCCGCGCAACACGGTCTTCGCCAATAAACATGCGTGGGAAAAACTTGACCAAGCAACGCGCGACATTGTCAAAGGCGTCGCGCTGCTTGCCGAAGCGGCCGGCACGGCGCGCTCCGAACAACTATCCGGCTGGCATTTAACGCAACTTGCCGCCAACGGTATGACCGTGCAAGCGGCGCGCGGGCAATTGTTGGATGATTTCAAAAGCATCGGCGAACGCATGACCGCCGAATGGCTGGAACAGGCCGGCGCGGACGGCAAGGCGATTATTGACGCGTTTAAGCAATAACGCGCGTCTGGTACTTACCGGGCTGCGCGCCACGAATGAGCGTCGCGACAAATGAAACCCGCCGAGTTGCGCGCATGGTTGCGCGGTTCAGCACGTGGCTGGACAAGTTATACCGCGCCTGCGGCGCGCTCGCCGGCGGTTGCTTGTTGGCGTTGTTGGCGGTGATTGTCATGCAGATGGCGGCGCGCTGGTTGGGGTTTAGATTCCCCGGTTCCACCGCATACGCCGGCTATCTGATGGCAGGTGCCTCGTTCTTCGCGCTCGGTTATGCGTTCGCGCACGGCGCGCATATTCGCGTCAATTTACTGCTCGCCAAACTCGGCGTCCGCCGCCGGCTTGGCGAAATTTGGTGTCTCGCCGTTGGCGGCGGACTGGCGATTTATTTCGCGTGGTTTGCCATCAAGGCAAATTATTTGTCATGGCGAATCGGCGATATCGCGCAAGGGCAAGACGCGACCCCGTTATGGTTTCCGCAACTGGCAATGTCGGCTGGCGCAACGGTATTTGCAATCGCGCTGCTTGACCGCCTGTTGCGAGCGTTGTTTTGCGAGGATGAATTGTGGACGCCGGACGCGCCTGCGGAAAAATAACGCGCCATCCCCATCCACTATCTACCATCGCAACGCGCATGGAACACTTCGTCCTCATCGGCATTTTTCTGTTCGCGTTGTTTCTATTGCTCGGCACCGGCGTATGGGTTGGGCTGGCGTTGCTTGGCGTGGCGCTGATTGGCATGGAGTTATTCACCGCGCGCCCGACCGGCGACACCATGATTACCACCATTTGGACCACCTCTTCCAGTTGGTCGCTGACCGCGCTACCGCTGTTTATTTGGATGGGCGAGATTCTTTATCGCACCAAATTAAGCGAAAACATGTTCCGCGGGCTCGCGCCGTGGATGTCCATGTTGCCGGGACGACTGCTACATACTAACATTGTCGGCTGCGCAATCTTCGCCGCGGTTTCCGGTTCATCGGCGGCCACCTTGACCACGGTCGGCAAGATGTCAATTCCTGAATTGCGCAAGCGCGGCTATCCTGAATTTATGATTATCGGCACGCTCGCCGGCGCCGCCACGCTTGGCTTGATGATTCCGCCGTCGCTGACTTTAATCGTGTATGGCGTCAGCATCAATGAATCCATTAGCCGATTGTTTCTCGCCGGCATTGTGCCGGGCATTGTGCTCGCCGCATTGTTTATGGGCTATGTAATACTGTGGTCGCTGGTGCGCCACGCGCAAGTGCCGCCTGAGCCGCGCAAAACCATGCGCGCGATGCTCGCCGAATCGCGCCTACTGTTGCCGTTGATCCTGTTAGTCACCGCCGTCATCGGTTCCATTTATGTCGGCATTGCCACCGCAACCGAAGCCGCGGCGTTCGGCGTGCTCGGCGCATTGTTGCTCGCCGCCGGGCAAGGATCGCTCAATCGCGCAACCTTCATCGGCGCGTTAATGGGCGCGGTGCGCACCTCGGCGATGATTGCGTTAATATTAATGGGCGCGGCGTTTTTATCGTTGAGCATGGGCTTCACCGGCTTGCCGCGCGCGCTTGCCGAATGGATCGCTGCGTTAGGGTTATCCAAAACCGGACTGCTGCTGGCGTTGATGGGGTTTTACATCGTCATCGGCTGTTTCTTGGACGGCATCTCGGCGGTGGTGCTGACCATGGCGGTGGTGGAACCGGTGATTCGCCAAGCCGGTATAGACACTATCTGGTTCGGAATTTTCATCGTGGTGGTCGTGGAAATGGCGCAAATCACGCCGCCGATTGGCTTCAACCTGTTCGTCATGCAAGGCATCGCCAAACGCGAAATCGGCTATGTTGCGCGCACCGCCTTGCCGATGTTTTTGCTGATGGTGGCAATGGTCGCCATCCTCATCGCCGTCCCGGAAATAGCCACTTGGTTGCCCGACAGCGCACGCGGAATTAGACCGCAGTAGCTGATGCCAACTGGATACCAACGCATAGCTTGAAGAGTTGTGGATGATATCTTGTTGCACTTGTTAAAACTTTAATAAACCGAGTCATGCGATGGGAAGTTGAAAAATACAAC
>JAHRAW010000169.1 GCA_020027415.1 Gammaproteobacteria bacterium | reverse complement strand
CTAAAACAAGGTTTCCGAGTCGGCTTGCTTGTCTTGGCGGCGCGGCGCGCGGTGGTTCGGTTCGGTGCCGATTAAGTAGTATTCCAAGTAGCGGTCGGCATCGTCTGCGGTGGTCAATTTGCCGGTGTTTTTGTTGATAAATTCGTGGGTAATGTTGGGCGGCGGCGTGCGCGGACGCTCCGGGAAATCTTTCAACACCACCCGCATGTAGTCAATCCAAATTGGCAGCGCCGCGCCCGCGCCCGATTCGCGGTTCCCCAAGTGCGCCGGCTGGTCAAAGCCGACGAAAACGGTGGTAACCACATCCTGATTGAAGCCGGAAAACCAAGCATCTTGGTAGTTATTGGTGGTGCCGGTTTTGCCACTCAGGTCGCTCCGTTTCAGCGCCTGCGCGCGCCGCCCGGTGCCGGACAGAATCACCTGTTGCAACATGCTACTGAGCAGAAAGGCGTTCTGCTCGGAAATCGCCCGCTTGGGGTCGGCTTCGGCTTCGGGTTCATCTTCCGCCGCGCGCAGGATTGCGTGCGGCGGCGCTTGCCAGACGGGTTCGGGTTGCGCCTGTGCGCGCGCATCTTGCGCCGGGCAAGCAACGCAAAGTTCGGCGGGCAACGCAACCGGGTTGCCCTCGCCATCGGTGATGCGCGCTATCAGATAGGGCGTCACGCGCTTGCCGCCGTTGGCAAAGACGGCGAATTTGGAAGCCAAATCAAGCGGGGTGATGTCAATGCTGCCTAAGGCCAATGTTAGGTTGCGCGGCAGTTGTTCGGCGTCAAAGCCGAATTTCTCCAGATGCGCAATGGTAGTGTCTATGCCAATCGCCCGCAGCAGGCGCACCGAAACGAGGTTCAGGGACAGGCTCAGCGCGCGGCGCAGGCGCGTTGGACCAAAAAATTTCTTGCTGTAGTTCTGCGGTCGCCACACGCCTTCCAACCCGTCCACGGTCACAATCGGCGCCGCGCTCACCAGACTGCTGGGCGTGAAGCCGTGTGCCAGCGCCGCCGAATAGATAAACGGTTTGATATTGGAGCCCGGCTGCCGCAACGCTTGGGTCGCGCGGTTGAACTTGCTTAGGTAGTAATCAAAGCCGCCGGTTAGGGCGAGAATTGCGCCGCTGTTCGGGTCCAGGCTAACCAGCGCGCCGGACACCTGCGGCATCTGCGCCAGCCGCCAGCCGCTAGTTTCGATATCTGCATTGGTATTGGTGTTGGCGTTCGTATCCGCCGCGCGGAGTGGCGCCACATAAATGATATCGCCGCGCCCGACCACCTCGGCGGCAGTGGTCGGCGGCGGCGCGGTGCGGTTGGGGGTTTCATAGGTTTTCGCCCACCGGATATGTTCCCAGTCAATGTGGATGGTGCGCTGCTCCTGAGTGAGCGCGGTCAGCGAACGCGCACCGCTTTGTAACACAACCGCCGGTTGCAGTTCTCGGCTGCTGGGGAATTGTCGCAGGACTGGGGTGAGCGACTGTGGGCTGTGTTCCTCCAAGTTAACATGCGCCAGCGCGCCGCGGAAACCATGCCGTTGGTCATAATCCAACAAGCCCTTGCGCAACGCTTGCTCGGCGTGCGCTTGGTATTCGCCGCGGATGGTTACATCCACGCGATACCCCAACTCATAAACCGCTTCGCCGAAACGCTCCACCATCCACTGGCGCACCAGTTCGGCGACATAGGGCGCTTGCTCTTTGACGCCGGTGAGACGCGGCTTTGCGGTAATCGGCGCTTGCCGTGCGGTGTGGTAACTGAGTTCGTCAATCTTGCCCAATTCGCGCAGTCGTTTCAGCACATAGTCGCGGCGTTCCAGCGCGCGCTGCGGATTGGAAATCGGATTATTGCGCGACGGCGCTTTGGGCAAGCCCGCCAACATGGTGATTTCCGGCACGCTGAGATTTTCCAGCGCCGTCCCGTAATAGACTTGCGAAGCCACCGCAAAACCATACGCGCGATGCCCAAGGAAAATTTTATTGAGATACAACTCTAAAATTTCATCCTTAGTCAGCGCGCGTTCCATGCTGAAAGCGAGCAAAATCTCTTTGAATTTGCGCACATAGGTTTTTTCCGGGGTGAGGAAAAAATTTCTCGCCACTTGCATAGTAATGGTGCTGGCGCCTTGCGCGCGTGATTTGCTGAGTAGGTTGCTCCACCCGGCGCGCAGGATGCCGAGAAAATCCACCCCGGAATGGTGATAAAATCTGGCGTCCTCAGCCGCCAGCACCGCATCAATCAGCAACGGCGGAATTTTGTCCAGGGTAATCGGAGTGCGTCTTTCATTCCCATACTCGGCAATCAGTTGGTTGTCGCGATTGTAAATGCGCAGCGGTCTATCCAACGGCGCCCGCCGAATTTGTTCAATCGTGGGCAGTTCGGGCAGCAACTTCACGGCGTATAACCCCAGCCCAATGCCTAACATGGTCGCCGCTAATAACCCGTAGGAAAGCGTTTTCAGCAGAATTTTACTGAGCCACTTCATGGTGGCATTGCGTGTTAGGGGTTGCATGGTAGGTATGGGGCGGGCAGAGCGTTGCGGTTTGGATGGTGCGGGCGGATGCTTGGCTGAGAGCGCTGGCGCTGGCGAGAAATTTTTTTCCGCAACCCACCGTTAGCGGTTATTATAACCAGACTCCACAAAATTAGCATGCAGTCGGCGGCGTTGCCCAAAGCGCCGCGCGCGGTCGTTGGTAACAAACTGAGTGGGCATGAGATTGCAAAACAATGTGTATCTGATTGGCTTGATGGGGGTCGGCAAGACCACCACCGGGCGCACCCTCGCCGCCTTGTTGCAAGCCCCCTTCGTGGACACGGATCAAGCGTTGGAACAGCGCACCGGGGTGTCGGTGCAGCATATCTTTGAGGTGGAGGGCGAAGCCGGTTTTCGCAAGCGAGAAGCGAAGTTATTGACTGAACTTTGTGCCGGCAATTCGGTGCAAAACGGTGACGGCGACGACGGCGACGATGATGATGACCGCGGCGGTGCGGTGATTGCGACCGGCGGCGGCATCATCCTATGCCAGCGCAACCGCCAATTGATGCGTGACCGCGGCACGGTGATTTATCTCCGCGCCTCGCTGGAACTGCTGTGGACGCGGTTGCAAAGTTGCCGCCAGCGCCCGTTGCTGAAGGTGCCGCATCCGCAGCGCACGTTAACGCGCCTGTTCGCCGAGCGCGATCCGCTATACGCCGCCGCCGCGGAGTTGACCGTGGAGGTGCATGCCGAATCGTCCGCCCAAACCGCGAGCAAAATACACGCTTTGTTACAACCATGAAAACGCTTGACATTGACCTCGGCGCGCGCAGTTATCAAGTTCGCATCGGGCGCGGCTTGCTGTCCAGCGCCGATGAAATTGTACCGTGGGTGGCGGGCGCGCAAGCCTGCGTGGTCACCGACCAAACGGTGGCGCCGCTCTACCTGGATACGTTGCGCGCAACGCTCGCCGCGCACTCCCACTCCGCCAAGCAAACGCAAGTGCAAGTGGTGGCGCACATCTTGCCGTGCGGCGAGCCGCATAAAAATCTCGCCGAGGTGGAACGCATTTTTGAATGCTTGCTGCGCGCGCGGTGCGACCGCGAGGCGACCGTAATCGCGCTCGGCGGCGGGGTGGTCGGCGATATGGCGGGCTTTGCCGCGGCTTGCTATCAACGCGGCGTGCCGTTTATCCAAATCCCGACCACCTTATTGGCGCAAGTGGATTCCGCGGTGGGCGGCAAAACCGGAGTCAATCATGCGCTTGGCAAGAATATGATCGGCGCGTTTCATCAACCGCGCCGAGTGGTGGTGGACATCGCTACCTTGGATACTTTGCCGCGCCGACAATTCGCCGCCGGCATGGCCGAAGTCATCAAGGTGGGTTTGATTCATGACGCTGAGTTTTTCATGTGGCTGGAACGCAACATGCAATCTGCGATGGCGCGCGCGCCGGCGGCGTTGGAGTTTCTCATTCAGCGGTCGTGTCATAACAAAGCCAGAATCATTGAACAGGACGAGCGCGAACGCGAACTCGGCGCACGCGCGCTGCTCAACCTTGGGCATACCTTCGCGCATGCGATTGAAACCGGCGCCGGGTATGGCAAATGGTTGCACGGCGAAGCGGTTGCAACCGGGCTCGCCATGGCAGCCTATATGTCGGCGCAACTGGGCTGGATATCCAAGCGCGAGCAACAGCGCATTGAGCGTCTGTTGACGGCGGCTGAGTTGCCGATTGCGCCGTTCGGCGGCTTGTCGGCGGCGCGCATGTTGGAGATTATGCGGGTGGATAAAAAAGCGCGCCACGGCAACTTGCGATTGGTGTTGCTGAAAGGCATCGGCAACGCGGAAATGGTGGCGGACTATCCGGCGCAAGTTTTACAAGATACGCTAACCCATTTCACCGTTTGAAAAACATTTAGATCCATGCCATATAAAAAACCATGGGGCGGTCGGTTTCGCGACGCCACGCACGCGGGCCTGGAGAAGTTCTCCGCTTCGGTTGCGTTTGATCGGCGGTTATATCGGCACGACCTGCGCGGTTCGCTAGCGCATGCGCGCATGCTAACCGCGATTGGGGTGTTGAGCGAAGCGGAATTTAACCAAATTGAAAATGGTCTTGAGCACATCCGCCGACAAATTGAGCGCGGCGATTTCCAGTGGCGGGAGTCGTTGGAGGATGTGCATATGAACATTGAGGCGCGGCTGGTTGAACTGATTGGCGACAGCGGCAAGAAACTGCATACGGCGCGCTCACGCAACGACCAAATCGCCACCGACCTGCGCTTATACCTGCGCGAGCAGGTGGACGAGTTATGCCGAAGTTTGAGCGCGTTGCAACGCGCGTTGGCGGAACGGGCGAGCGCCGAAGCCGGCACCATTCTGCCCGGTTTTACCCACCTGCAAAGCGCGCAGCCGATTACTTTTGGACACCACTTGTTGGCGTGGAATGAGATGTTGCAGCGCGATTACGAACGCCTGCGGGAGTGTCGCGCGCGGGTGAATCGTTCGCCGTTGGGCAGCGCGGCGTTGGCGGGCAGCGGCTTTGCGATTGACCGTCAAATGACGGCGAAAGAACTGGGCTTTGAACAAGTTTGCGGCAACTCGTTGGATGCGGTTTCAGACCGCGATTTTGCGATTGAATTTAACGCCGTCGCCGCGTTGTTGATGGTGCATCTCTCGCGGATGGCGGAAGAAATCGTCTTGTGGTGTTCGGATGCGTTTCATTTTATTGATCTGGGGGATGCGTTTTGCACCGGCTCCAGCATCATGCCGCAAAAGAAAAACCCGGATGTGGCTGAATTGGCGCGCGGCAAATGCGCGCGCGTGAGCGGCAATCTAATGGCTTTGCTGATGCTGATGAAAGCGCAGCCGCTGGCGTATAATCGCGACAACCAAGAAGACAAGGAAGCCTTGTTTGACAGCGTGGATACGGCGTTGTCTTGCGTGGAGATGTTCGCCGCGTTCGTGCCGCAAATGGTGTTGCATCGCGATGTTATGTTAGCCGCCGCCAAACGCGGTTATGCCACGGCCACCGATCTGGCGGATTATTTGGTCGGCAAGCAAGTGCCGTTCCGCGATGCGCATCAAACAGTTGGCAAGATCGTCAATTTCGCGTTGCAAGCAAAAGCAGAATTGAGTGAAATCAAACTGGCTGACTTGCAGCGTTTCCACGCGGCGATTGAGAAAGATGTGTATGCCGTGTTGAGCGTGGAAGGCTCGGTCAAAGCGCGCGACCATATCGGCGGCACCGCGCCGAAACGGGTTGCAGCGGCAGCCAAACGCGTGTTGCGTATGTTGGATTCCAGAGTCGTTTGAAAATGACCGCCAAGAGCAGCATGCGAAATAACACAACCAGCGCGCGCATGAAAAAATTACGGCGCATGGGTTTGGGCTTGCGATTGTTGCCGGGCTTGATTATTTTATTACTGAGCGCCTGCGGGCAAAGCGGTCCGTTGTATTTGCCGAACGCTGGCGGTGATAATGTGGTGCAGGTGGCTAACGTTTCCTAAAACTATTGATTGCTGTTTTATCGGAGAACCATCAATGTCAAACCAAGTCTTAATTTTATCAGCGGGGAAATGGGGTAATGCTCTTGGGCTAAAGGTGCGGCGCGCCGACCGCGACAATCTATTCAAGCGAGAATGGGATTCCGTTGAGTTAATAATTGACGGTCAATCCATTTCCATTTACTTGAGCGATTCTTTCTGGAATCAGTGTCACGAGTTTCGCGATGCGCGTATTGAT
>JAHRAW010000166.1 GCA_020027415.1 Gammaproteobacteria bacterium | reverse complement strand
TCTCCCCGCTTGGGAATATGCCCAAGTTGCGCCATGATTAATCCGCCAATGGTATGCGAGATGCGGCTGTTGAGATTAATGTCCAACACATCGTTGACTTCGGCGACCGATGATCTGGAATCAATTAAGTATTCGCCTTGCGCAAGCCGTTCAATCACCCGCTTGCGGCGCGGCAGGTATTCTTCAAAATCATAGCCGACATCAATATCCCCCACCACTTCTTCAACGATGTCTTCCATGGTAATGATGCCAACCGCGGAACCGAATTCATCCACCACCACCGCCATATGATCGTCGCGCCCGCGCAGCGTCGGCAGCAACTGATCAATGGTTTGGAATGGCAGCACATAGAGCGCCGGTTTAATCAGTTGCTCCAACTTTTTATCGGTCAGGGTTTGGTCCAATAAATCCCAGGTGGTCAAGGTGACGATGCCGATGATATTGCTGATGTTGCCGCGGTACACCGGCAAGCGGTTGTAGCCGTTGCGGCGCACCATGGCAATCACGCGCAAGAGGTTGCGGTGATGACTGAGCGCGGTCACTTCGGCGATCGGAATCATCGCTTCGCCCACGGTGGTCTCGCCAAAGCGGATGACTCGCCGAATGCGCCCGCGCCCGAAAGCGTCCACCGAAGAAGTGCGCTCCGCCATGTCCACCACCGAGCGAATTTGCTCGCGGGTCATAAATAGGTTTTGTTCCACCTTGCCGCCGCCAACCACGCGCGCGCAGAGTCGGGCAAGCCGCGAAAAAATAAAAATAAACGGGTAAAACAGAAACGAAAATATGCGCAACGGATAAATGGCGATGGGGGCAATTTCATCGGACTTCTGCTGATAAACGCTTTTGGGAACAATCTCGCCGAAAATTAGCAGTAGCGGAGTCAACACCAAAAACGCATAAAAATCCCCGCGGTTGCCGAACCAGTCCAGGAATAAAATGGTGCATAAGGTGGTCAAGGCAACGGTGGCGATATTGGCGCCCACCAGCGTGGTGCCGAGCAATACATCCGGTTCCTTATACAACGCCAACACTTTTTTGGCGCCGGGGTCGCCCTGGTTGGCGCGCGCTTTCAATTTGATTTTGTCTGAATTGACGATTGCGATTTCCGAGCCGGCGAAGAACCCTTTCAGCAGCAACAACAACAGCAGCAACAGGATGAGTCCGAATAATGTCATGACGCGCGCCTACCATCGGCGGCAACTGGCTCGGTATGCGGTTTGGCTGCGGCTTGCTCGGCTAACTGGCGCGCGCCATCCTCGCTCGCTTCGGCGCGCTCAAAGTGATGCGTTTGCACGCCCTGTGCTACGCGCACCGTGGCGATGCGATGCGCATCCATTTCCAGCACTTGAATTAGAATGTCGTCCATCTGCACTTGGTCGCCTTCTTTCGGCAGTCGGTCCAGCAACCGAAAAGCGACCCCGCCGATGGTGGTCATGCGCGGGTCTTCAATGCCGAAGTTGGCAAGGTTGTTAAAGTCATTCAGTTTCATGTCGCCGGGCACTTCATAAATGTTATTGTCTTTCTCGGCATACAGCGCGGTGGTGGCGCGCGTCCCGCCGCTGACATCGCCGAAAATAAAATTGATGATGCCGCGCATGGTGATGAAACCTTCCACGCCGCCAAATTCGTTGAGACAAGCGGCGGCGCGCACTTCATGGTGCTGGAAGAAATCAAACATCTCATCAATCTTCTTGGTCAACGGCACCACCACCGGCGGATGCATGATGTCTTGCGGGGTTAGCGAGGCCAACTCGTCGCCGTCCAACACCAGCCGCAAGATATCTTCGGCATGCACGAAGCCAATTAGGTTGTCGCGGTGAGTTTTGAAAACCGGACTGCGCGGGTGGCGATAGGAAATGAATTTTTCCACCATTTCCGGCACGCTCATTTCTCCATTCAGAAACGCCATTTGCGTGCGCGGCGTCATAATTTCCACAATTTCGGTGTCGCCGGCTTTCAGCAGGTTGTGAATCAGCGCTCTTTCGGTGGCGTCCAAATTGCCGTCCTCGGCGCCTTGTTCCACCAGCGTGAGGAACTCATCCACTAATAAAATGTTGTCGGCGGCTTTGGCGTTGCCCACCATCCAGGTGGTGATGTGTTCGGCGATTCCCCGCACCGCCCAGCGCAACGGCGTGCTCAAGCGCAACCAAAAGCGCATCGGTTCGGCGACAATCCGCGTGCTGTAACGCACCGGGTTATGCACGGCAATGGTTTTGGGGGTTACCTCGCCGAACAACAGCAACAACGGCGCCACCACCAACAGGTTCATCCACAGCGCATGCGCGCTGCCGTACAGCGTGACTAAGATCCACGCCATGTTGGCGGTAACCGCGACATTCACCAACTCGTTGCCGCTTAGGATGGAAATAATGAGTTTGCGCGGCTGGTCAAGCAGTTCGTGGATGGATTCGGCGCGCGGGTTTTTTTCACGGCGCAGCTGTTGGAGGTCCAGCCGGGACAGGGAAAACAAAGCGGTTTCGGAACTGGAGAAAAACGCCGAACAAACCAACAACAAAAGTTGTAAGCCGAGCCGCACCAGCATATCCGGCTCCGCCAACAACGCCGTGTCAAAGGCGAAACTGGACGCCGCCGCCGCGGTCGCGGCTTGCCAATACTGGCTGAGGTAGGACAGAATCGGTTGCATGGGAAAAGGTCGGCGGCGGGAGCTGGTTCATGCAGATAGCGATTGGTTGCGCGGTAGGGGTAGAATTTAGGTTAATATAGCGCAATAACGGCTTGATTGCAAACTAGCTACGCGGGCGCGGAGTACCATGCCGCTCAGCGCAAATTTTTAACGATGACTAAGAACGTAATCGCAATGAATCGGCATCGCGCGCCGCGCGCCGGCGGCGAACAATCGCTTGCGCCCGCCGCCGCGCCGACCGTGCCCGACCTGAACGACGCGGAGTGGTATTTCAATCGCGAACTGACCTGGTTGCGCTTTAACGACCGCGTGTTGCACGAGGCAATCAACCCGCAAAATCCGTTGCTTGAACGCGTTAAGTTTTTCGCGATTTTCGCTTCCAACATAGACGAGTTTTTTATGAAGCGCATCGGCGGGCTCAAGTTGCAAGCCGCCACCGGGGTGGCGGAGTTGAGCGTGGATGGGCGCACGCCGCAGCAACAACTGCGCGAAGCGCGCGCGCTGGTGATGGAGATTGAAAGCGAGCGCGACCGCCAACTGCCAAAATTGTTGGCGCAACTTGCCGAACACGAAATCCGCATCATTCCATACCGCAAACTCAACCGCGCCGAACAAGAGCAAGTGCGGCGACACTATATTGACAACATCTTCCCGCTGGTCACGCCGCAAGTAATTGACCCGGCGCATCCGTTTCCGTTTATCTCCAACCTGTCGCTGAATATTCTGGTGACCATCCAGCCGGCGAATGAGGATGAATCGGTGTTGGCGCGCGTGAAAGTGCCGGTGGGCACCGGCATCCCGCGTTTTATGCAGGTCGGCGAGCATGCTCATTTTGTGCCGTTGGAAGATGTGATGGCGAATAATTTAGATTTGCTGTTTCCGGATGTCACAATCATCGCGCAGGATTTTTATTTTGTGGCGCGCAACGCCGCCGCGGAACGCCAAGAAACCGGCGCCAACGATTTAATGGAAATGATTGAACTGGAGTTGCGCGACCGCCGCATTGCCCCGCCGGTGCGCATGGTGGTGAACCCGGCGATGAGCGATGAACGCAAGGCAATGTTGGCGGCTGAACTGGGGCTGGATTTAGAACAGGATGTGTTTGTGCAGGACGGGCTGATGATGCAACGCGGGATTATGCAACTTGCGGCGTTGCCCTTGCCGCAGTTGCGCTACCCGCCGCATATTCCGGTCAATCATCATCGGCTGCAGGAACAGCAGCGCAGCATTTTTCATATTTTGCGCGAAGCCGAATCCATCCTCTTGCAACACCCGTATGAATCCTTCGCCACTTCGGTGGTCAGGTTTTTGGAAGAGGCGGCGCGCGATGCAAAGGTGCGCGCCATTAAGATGACTTTATACCGCACCGACCGCCAAACGCCGATTGTGGATTTGTTGATTGAAGCGGCGCGCAACGGCAAACAAGTTGCCGTGGTGGTGGAACTGAAAGCGAAATTTGACGAAGCCGCCAATATAGAATGGTCGGAGCGCATGGAACAAGCCGGCATCCATGTCACCTATGGCGTGCTTGGGCTGAAAACGCATTGCAAGGTGTTGATGGCGGTGCGGCAAGATTACAGCGGCTTGCGGCGCTACACGCACATCGGCACCGGTAACTATCACGGCGGCACCGCGCGGCTCTACACCGACCTCGGATTATTGAGTTGCGATGAAGATATTGGTCACGATGTAACCGAACTATTCAATTACTTGACCACCGGCTGCGCGCCGCGTCGCAACTATCGCAAAATCATCCCCGCCCCCAAGCACCTGAAAAAAACCTTGTTGGCGAACATTCAGCGGGAAATAGACGCGCACCGCGCGGAAACGCCCGGGTTGATTCAAATCAAAACCAACGCGCTGGAAGACAGCGATTTGGTCAAAGCGTTGTATCAAGCCTCCCAAGCCGGGGTGAAAATTGAACTCATCATCCGCGACACATGCCGCCTGCGCCCGGCGATTGCCGGCATTTCCGACAACATCAGCGTGCTCAGCATCGTCGGGCGGTTTCTGGAGCATAGCCGCATCTTCTACTTCAAAAACGGCGGCGCGGAGGAGTATTGGCTCGGCTCGGCGGATCTAATGAAACGCAACCTGGAGAGTCGGGTTGAAGTGGTCGTCCAAATCACCCCGGCGCCGCTCAAAAAAGAATTGCGGTTGGTGTTGAACACCTTGTTGGACGACAACCAGAACGCGTGGGAGATGCAGCCCGATGGCGCGTATATTAAACGCCGACCGAAATCAGAGGAGGAAGCGCGCGCCAGTCAGTTGCAACAGATTGACTTCGCGCAGACGCGCCTGAAAACCAAAAAGCATAAAAAGTTGTTGCGCAGCGGGCGACAGCGCAAGCGCAATTAATCGTAAATCGTATTTTTTGGTCGGGATAGTTGGGGCGGCGCGCGCGGCGGTTGTCGTGGTAACTTTGTAACGTCGCCTCACCAGTTCGGAATTTGTTCGCAGCGGATGCTCTGCTCTTCCAACATCACCGGAATATTATCCTCCACGCGATAAATGGTGGCGCCGTTTTGCGTGATTAAGGCTTGCTGCAGAGGACACTCAATCGCGCCGCCATCCAGGGTATGCAATTTGCGGCGTTCAATGAGTTGATTGAGCCGCTCCAACCGCGCCTGCGAGAGCGCAAGCAAGGGTTGCTTGGTGACCGGGCACACTAAAATTGCCAGCAGTTTTCGATCAATGGTCATCGGTTTTGTCGCTCAGTTCTTGCGCCGTGAAAATTGTGCGGCGGTCATGGTGAATCTCGAAACGGTTGCGTTAGTAATTTATCCAACCGCGCCTCGCTGCGCGCGCGATATTTAAGTTGCCCGATTTGCATTTTCTCATGCCCATCTTTGGGTTGCGCGCGATAACTCGCAAACAGCCGATCCCAGAGCGACAGGTTGAAGCCATAGTTGGCATTATACTCGTCCGCATGCACCGAATGATGCACGCGATGCATGTCCGGAGTAACCAAGCACCAGCGCAACGCTTTATCCACCGCGCGCGGCAACTTGATATTACTATGGTTAAACATCGCGGTACTGTTTAAGATAATTTCAAAAGCGAGTACCGCTAACAGCGGCGCGCCGAGCAGCATAATCACCGCGGCTTTGATGAGCATGGAAATGATGATTTCCAGCGGATGAAAACGCAGCGCGGTGGTTACATCAAACTCGGTGTCGGTATGGTGCATGCGGTGAATGCGCCAGGCTTGCGGAATGGCGTGGAAAATTCGGTGCTGCCAGTAAATCGTCAGGTCAAGGAGCAACAGCGACAGGATGATGCTGTGCCACAACGGCAACTCCAAATACAAAAATAAACCAAAGTGATTGAAGATCGAAAACAACGCCGCGCCCACCGCGGTCACCGGCATCAGCATCAGCAGTAGCGTATTCAGCGCCACCACGATCAAATTAGGCGGCCAGCGAATGCTTCGGCGTTGCGCGGTGCGGCGCGGCGCCAAGCATTCCCACCCCATCATGGCGAGCAAGAGAATGAGAAACGCGCCCAAGCGCAGCCAGTCTTGTGGATTGATATTCATGTCGGTTCTCTAACTATCTAAGTCGCTCAGCCGGCGTAAGTCGCTTAGCGGGCGATGAAATCATGTTCGGCGGCGGTCAGTTAAAACCACGCCTTCGCGCGATTCTTGCGCACAAACGCGGCAAGCAT
The DNA here is from genome assembly GCA_020027415.1 of Gammaproteobacteria bacterium. Lineage (GTDB taxonomy): Bacteria > Pseudomonadota > Gammaproteobacteria > Arenicellales > Poriferihabitantaceae > JAHRAW01. The sequence continues at coordinate 1,717 of JAHRAW010000166.1, read as the reverse complement.
GTCGGCATACAATTTCATCGCCAAGCGAGTCAGTTCGCCGCCGCCGCGCGGGAATTGAAGCACCGCGCCGTTTTGTAATCGCAAACTCGCCACCGGCATCACCGCGCGCGTGGCACTGGTAACAAAACATTCGGTCGCCGCCAACAATTGTTCGCTATGCAACATGCGTTCAATTTGTTGATGCCCGGCTTGATTAAGCAACCCGACCAGTGATTTGCGAGTCAGCCCGTGCAAGTTGCCGCTTGCCGGCGTAACCAGGTCGCCCGCCAACACAAACCAAACGTTGCTGTTGGAACATTCGGTCACCAAACCATCCGCGTCCAGCATCACGCATTCGTCCGCGCCCATGGCGCGCGCTTCAGCCAAGCCGAGAATGTTATTCAAATAGTTGCCGCCCTTGATATTCGGGTTGAGCGTGTTCACCGCATTGCGCCGCAGAGTCGGGATGGCGAGGGACATGCCGCGCGCGTAAAAATTCGCGTTCCACTGCGGCGTTTGTTTAACGATAATCACCAACCGGGATTGCAGTTTCGGGTCGGGATACAAATCCACCTCGCCTTCGCCGCGGGTGATTTGATACCGCACATACACATCTTCGCCCGGCGCCGGCGCCGCCGCGGCGATGGTGGCGATGATCGCCTCAACAATCGCCGCCTTGCCTTGGCTGACATTCATCATGCTCAGGCGCGCGGAATTCATCAGCCGCTCATGGTGTTCGTCAAACATAAACGGAATGCCCGAATAGGTGCGAAAGACTTCATAAATTGAATCACCGTACAGGAATCCGCGGTCCAACACCGGCACCTGAATGTCACTGAGCGGCGCGATTTTCCCGTCGATGTATCCGCTGGGGGTTAGCATGGCGACAAGTTACGAAGCGAGGCCAGGTTTTTGTTTGGGTTGATGAGGGAAAGAAATTTTTTTGAAATTCAGTTTCAATCACAAGCGAACGCCGGCACGTTGCGAAAAGTCAGCGACACGCGTCGTTGGCGGCGGATTCTACAACCATTTTGCGAGTCGCTGCTGCGCGCCGCGATGCTATGCCGCCACAAGTCGCGGCTCTCGCCATGCAACACCAATAGGCTGCGACGTTGCAAGACAATATCAAAAGCATGTTGCAGGTTGCGGCGATGCGGCATCATCCGCATCATGCAATCGCCGCCCAACGACAGCGACGCGACCACCGCGCCAAAACAATCGCGGTCGGTATGCGGCGCGATGCCCTGCCCGGGTTGGTATTCATTCACCAACATCTGTTCCGGGGCGGCGGTAAAAATGTTTTTCTGCAGCAAGCGCGCGGTGATGGACGTCGCCCAGTTTGGCAACTCGCCCAGTTTCGCGCCCGCATCCAACTTGCGCGCGGTGTAATCGTAGCGATAGCCGTATTGTTGCATATAGCGCGGCATATCGGTCTACCACGCGGCGGCCTCCACTTCGGCGAGCAACTCGGTCTCTTCGCTCGCCGTAATGAAGTCGGGAAGGTACTGCGCGCCGCCGGCATGCAAGCGCGCGCGTTGCTCGGCTGGCACCGTGAGTCGCCGCCAACCAAGCGCCGACTCCGGCGCGGGAAGCAAACTACTTTGTTGCGTATGCATGCATGAAACAAAACAGCGGCGAAGCCCACCGCCTTTTTTAGTTCAGAATAATAAAAAACCAACGCGTTCGGCTTATTTCAATAGCGTATTCACGGTATCCACCAAATCATAAAACATCAGAC